>NZ_JAQGFU010000226.1:0-6302 GCF_030078455.1 Klebsiella sp. Ech2A
GAAATTAAGCCTTAAAAAGAGCGTAAAGTGGCGATTCTTAACGGCGCGCATACCGCGCTGGTGCCGGTTGCCTTCCTGGCAGGGCTGGATACCGTCGGGGAGGCGATGAACGATAGCCAGGTCTGCTCGTTCGTCGAAAAGGCGATTTACGAGGAAATTATTCCGCAGCTGGATTTACCCCGCGAGGAGCTGGAGACTTTCGCCAGCGCGGTGACCGGGCGTTTCCGCAATCCCTACATTAAGCATCAGCTGCTGTCGATTGCGCTCAACGGCATGACGAAATACCGCACCCGCATTCTGCCGCAGCTGCTGACGGGGCAGGCGAAAAACGGTAAACTGGCCCCCCGGCTGACCTTCGCGCTGGCGGCGTTAATGGCGTTCTATCGCGGCGAGCGCAATGAGCAAAACTATCCCCTGCAGGACGACGTCGAATGGATGGAACGCTACCGGGCGCTGTGGTCCGCGCATCGTGACGCGCAGCTGAGCAGCAGCGAGCTGGTGAAAGCGGTGCTGTCGGTCGAGGCGCACTGGCAGCAGGATTTGAGCCAGGTTCCCGGCTTGGTGGAGCAGGTAACCCTCGACCTCGATGCCATCCTGCTCAAGGGCATGCGCGAGGCGGTTAAGCCGCTCTGCTGATATCCCGTTCAAAACGTTGACCCGGCGATTGCCGGGTTATTTATTCCCTTAAAATAGTTACAACATACATTAGATCGCCGATTAAATTAAGCGAGCAGACCTGATGCTTCTGCACCGCTTCGTCCAGCAGAACGGGAAATAGTGCATTCTCCGCGCCTGAATCCGAGGGCACGGTCTCCTCCTGGTGCCGAAAACCAGCGTAAATGAGCAAATTCACGGCCTCGATCGCGTTTTGGGACGCCCTGACGCTGCGGCTCACCTATAAATGGGCCTCAATTCAGCACAGCAGGAGTCAACATGATGTTCAGAAGAGGGTTTCTTTTATTACCGGCTTTACTTATCTGTATCCAGGTTCACGCCGAACCGGGGTTTCGCCAGCTGGCGTTGACCGACCCGCAGGGGAAAAGCCTCGACGTGGCGGTATGGTATCCAACGTCTGCTGAAGGAAAAGCGGAAAATATCGGCACCAATCCCGCTTTCGAAGGGGTCGCCGTTATCCGCGATGCGCCCGTGCGGCCCGGAGCCCACCCTCTGCTGGTTATCTCTCACGGCTATAACGGCAACTGGCGAAATTTGTCGTGGATAGCGGCGGCGATGGCCGAGCAGGGGTATATTGTCGCGGCGCCGGACCATCCCGGAACCACCACCTTTAATCAGGATCCGCGCGAAGCGAAGCGCCTGTGGCGACGTCCGCAGGATCTCAGCCAGGTGATTGACTTCACTCTGCGGTCTTCCGCGCTGGTCGGGGAGGTAGACGCCGGGCGAATTGCCGCTTTAGGCCACTCTCTCGGCGGATGGACGGTGATGTCGCTGGCGGGAGCCCGCTTCGATTCCGCCCGCATGTTGCGCGACTGCCGGCACCATGCGCAGCGCGGCGACTGCCGGCTAACGCAAAAGCTTGGCATCAATGGCGCCCGCACGCAGGATGCGCGCTTTGCGGACCTGCGGGATGCCAGAATCAAGGCGGTGGTCTCTCTCGATCTCGGCTTCGCCCCCGGCTTTACTCCGCAGAGCCTGCGCGCGCTCGGCGTTCCGGTACTGATCCTTGCGGCCCAGGTGGACAAGCTCGCGGACCTCGATGCCGGGCAGGAGTCAGGCTACCTTGCGGCCAACCTGGATCCGCAGCGCAGGCAGTATGAGGTCGTTGAAAGGGCCACTCATTTCAGCTTTATGCAGCTGTGCAAGCCTGGCGCCGAGGCGCTTATTGAAGAAGAGACGCCCGGTGACGGCATCGTTTGTCGCGACGGTAGCGGAGGAGACCGCGCCGCTATTCACCGGGCGCTGATACCTAAGATCGGCAGATTCCTTAATTCGGCGCTGGATTACCGCCCGCCTGCTGACGAAACGAAGTAGGCGACAGGCCGCAGATGCGCTGAAACTCGCGGTTAAAATTGGACTTGGTGGTAAATCCGGACTCGAACATGATTTCGGTAACGGGCAGCGGGGTGCTGAGCAGCAGCGCCTGCGCCCGTTCAATCCTTAAACCGTTAATCCACTGCGAGACGTTACATTGGCTGATAGCATTGACCGCCCCTGAGAGCTGGCGTGCGGGGATCCCGGTTTTTCTGGCGAGCAGGCTCAGCGTTAGGTCGGGATTGAGATAGAGCTCCGTCTCCCGCACCTGCTTCTCGAGCCCGGCGTAAACTTTCGCCAGCTCTCCCGCCGGCGCCGCGGCCCGCGTCGGGAGCGCTGCCTTACTCTCAGATTCCGGCCGTCCGGCGATGACGATAGCCGCCGCAATCAGCGGAAGGAGCGCGGCCTGAAAACCCATCACGATCGCCGGCGCCAGCCTGCCGCCGGTCAGGCTGAAGTCAAACGTCACCGCAAGGTCGGTCAGCGCCGACAGACAGAGAAAACAGCCGGCAAAAAAGGCCATTTTCGTGGTCTGCGGCGACTCGCTGAGACGGCTGAGGGTGAAGCGGTGCTCCCCGCGCCATGCGAGGCGCAGCAGGCCGCACCCATAGCCGGCAAAAAGTAAAAACAGGACCGGATCCGTCGCCGGCGGCCAGAAAATCCTGATAACGACGGCGAGAGCTGCGGGAGCGAACAGCAGCAGCAGGTGACGCCGCCGGCCGATCTCCGTCAGTGAGACAAAACAGTGCCAGGCGATCGGCGGCAGCATTATGGCCAGCCCGGACTGGATATTGCGCAGGAGGCTGGATTCATATTCCCAGCGCAGCGTGCTGACGGCAACCAGCACGATACAGGCAAGCACGAAGCGCAGGGTGCCCGCGTGGCGCTGTTTTGGCGCAAACAGGGCCGTTGCCAGCAGGATAAGCAGGGCCGATAGGGTAATAAGCGGAAAAGGAACTGAAAGCATGTCAGCCGTACCATAACGGAAAGTTACCGGGAATGATTACCGGGAATAGTGACACAAATAGTGACCCATATCCCGGCGCGCCGTCGCCTCCGACGTGATGTTCTGCCGGTAGGCGTTTATTGATAATTTATTCCCGAGAGCTGGAGGCTCTGACCTTTAGCCGGCCGGCCAGCATCACGTGCGTGGCCGCATCCTCCTGATTGCACAGATACTCCACCGCCAGTCGCCCTAATTCGCTGTAGGGCAGCTGAATACTGGTGAGCGGCGGGGTGAGCTGTTCCGATATTTTCTGATCGTCGTATCCCGCCAGCAGGATATCCTGCGGCAACCGGACGCCGTTGACCGCCAGCGCCTGATAGCAGCCGATCGCCAGCCAGTCGCTGGCGCAGAAGATGGCGTCCGGGCGATCCTGCTGCTCCAGTAGAGAGCAGGTGGCGGTGAAGGACTCGCTGAACTGCCAGTTGGTCCGGCGCACCACGCGCTCATCGCACGCCTGTCCGGCCTGCTCCAGAGCCGCCTGATACCCCGCCAGCCGCTGGCGGGTTGCCTCCATCCAGCTTTCGCCGGTGATGTGCGCAATGCGCGTCGCCCCCATGGAGATCAGATGACGGGTCACCTGAAACGCATTAGCGTAGTCGTCGGGAACAAACGAAGGCAGCAGCGGCGAATCCGGATCGCGCTGGTTGAGCAGGACCAGCGGCAGGCGGGTGCAGTCCTGAAAATCGGTCATATCTACAAGCGTGGTCACCGGGGAGGCGAGAATAATGCCGATACAGTTACGCTGTTCCAGCTGACGAATAATATTAATCGCCAGCTCGACGTCGTCGCCGTAATCATAGACGGTCAGCAGCACTTCATTGCGCCAGGCCGCTTCCCGCGCCTGGCTGATGGCATCGATAAAGGGATCGTAGCTTTGCAGGGTGCTGACCAGCAGCGCCACTTCTTCCTGATTTCGCGGGGCGTGAATCGCCGGAAGACGGTCGTAGCCGAGCTCGGTCGCGACGGCGATTACCCGCTGACGGGTCTCCTCGCTCAGCTTGATATTCCGGGACTGATTAAGGACCAACGATACCGTTGCCTGTGACACACCCGCCGTACGGGCGATATCGTTCATTGTGATTTTGTTTTTCCGCTTCATCATCCCTCTCCCCTTGAGAAACCGCATTATACCTTAACGACCCGGCACATAGGCAGACTAAAGCGCCGTCGTTGATCTTTCCTGCGGCTCATCGGGCACGGTTTGTGACCCTCATCGCTTTTAGCCACCGAGGGCCGACAGTGGCAAATTGCGCCGGTAGCGCTTGAAGTCATTTTATTCGAGGAAAATAATGGTCTATTCAGATGAGGTGGGAGAGTACGATGGTTATCAATATTCGCGAGCTGCAGCCGCAGGACAAATCGCAGTGGCTGGGATTGTGGGAGGGCTACACCTGTTTTTACGGCAGCCCGCAGCCTGACGATGTGACGCAATACACCTGGCAACGCCTGCTGGACGGCGCATCTCCGGTTATCGGCCGGGCTGCGATCGTCGACGGCCGGGTGGTCGGATTCGCTATTGGCGTCCTGCACGAAGGAACGTGGGTGAAAACGCCCGTTTGCTATCTGGAAGATCTGTTCGTTGACCCTGCAATGCGCGGACGCGGAGTTGCCAGAGCGCTGGTGCAGGCGCTGCATGCGGAAGGGAGAGCGAAAGGGTGGTCGCGCCTCTACTGGCATACGCGTGCTGATAATCCCGCCCGCAAGCTGTATGATGAGTTCACCCCAGCGGATGATTATGTCCGCTATCGGGTGATGCTCTAAGCTGCCGCCGATAAGAAGTTATTAAGATTTTCCCTGTCTAATAGCGGAAAACGACTCAGGAGAATCAAAAATGGAAAAACGCATCGAGACGACCGTTAATGTGATCATCTTTCTTTCACTGCTGGCTACCGCCTGGGATCTCTCCCTGGTGCACCATCTCCCCTGGTAAATCGGCAGTACGGCGCCCACAGCGGCGCCGTTAGCTCACCGCCGATCTATCCCGCCAGCATCTCACCGCGGCTAAAGCTCCAGTCGTCGGTATGATTAAACTGAATCACCACCATCACGTCATCGGGGGCAATGCCGAGCTCTGCCTGCAGCCGGTCGCACAGCCGCCGATAGAGGCGCTTTTTCTGCTGCGCGCTGCGCGGCTTGCCGGCAAAAATATGAAACAGCACAAAGTCGCCGCTGCGCCCGCCGCTGAGGTAGTGCGGATCGACGATGCGCCGGGCGTCGGGCAGAACGTCGATAAACTGAAATTTATCCGCCGCGGGCACCGCAAACTCGTCCACCAGAGTTTGATGAAATAGTGCCGAAAGCCGCGCGATCCACTCATCGTCATAGCCGGCACGAATCGTTATTCGGGTTAAAGGCATGCTGAATCCTCCGGCGGTATGCAGGAGAGCGCGGTGACGGCCGCCGGCCAGCCGGCATAAAAGGCCAGGTGGGTGAAGACCTCGGTTATCTCAGCGCGGGTCAGGCCGTTGCTCGCCGCAAAATCAATATGCCACGGCAGCTGTCTTTCTCTGCCCAGCGCGGTCAGGGCGGCAAGGGTGATCAGGCTTCTCTCTCGCGGCGACAGCTCGCTGCGGGCCCAGATATCGCCGAACAGCACCTCTTCGGTCAGCTGGGCGAGCTTTGGCGCGATCCCGGCCAGGTTATTGCGGTTAGGTGATGCCATCGTTCATGTCTCCGGTTGTCATTAGAGGATGAACAGAGAGTGGCACAGGGGAATACTTCTTAATATCGCAACATTTTTGATAATCAATCCTGAAAAACAGGACGATGGGCGATGCAGGCCGGGCGACATTCTGCGCGCCCGGCAGGCGCTATCAGCCAGCGGCCTGGCGTCGGGCGACGATAAACAGGCGAGGGAACAGCAGCAGCACCTTTCCGTTACACTGTAACGAATAGTGCTCCTGCAGAAGCACCAGATAGCGGCTGAGAAACGCGTCGCGTTGGCTGTCGTCGAGGCGCTGCAGGTAAGGACGCAGCCCCGTCGACTGCAGCCAGTCAATAATCGCCTGATGAGAATCGAGCTGATGGTAATAGGTGGTGTGCCAGATATCGACCTCGCAGCCGCTGGCCGTCAGGATGTCGTAGTACTGTCGGGCGGTGGGAAGCGGGTGGCGTCCGTTCTCCGGATGCCCAAGCTCCTGGGCGACCTGACGCATCAGAGTATGCGACGGCTCCTGCCAGTTATCCGGCATCTGCACCGCCAGAATACCGTTATCCGCCAGCTGCGCAACGAGCTGCGGAAACAGCGTCTGGTGGTCGGTAAGCCACTGCAGGGAGGCGTTGGCGTAAATCACATCCGCCGTAGGCT
>NZ_JAQGFU010000227.1:0-6277 GCF_030078455.1 Klebsiella sp. Ech2A
GGTACGGTGAGCCCGGCCAGCAGGCGCAGCAGCGTGCTTTTGCCGCAGCCGGACGGCCCCAGCAGCGCGACGATGCTGCCCGCTTCGATATGCAGATCGATATTATTGAGAACGGTGTTGGCGCCGAAAGCGAAGGAGACGCTATCAAGCTTGATGCCGGTAAGCGCGCGCATTATCGCCCTCCCCGTTGGGAAAGCGACACTCTACCGACGGTCGAAAACCGCCGGGCCGCGCCCACCTGCGATAAATACAGGGGAGCTAACATGTTGTTATCCTCTTTGGGACTTAGTGCCGCCAACTATAGGGAGCCTGGATGACGTATTGATTACATTTTCATTGCGGCTTAACGTGTTGTCTGGCATCAGACCCATTTACCAAGGAACGCATATGAGCCGCTTTCGCCACGTCGAACTTCAGTACGCCAGTCGCCTGCTCAATCACGGCCCCACCATTCTGATAACCAGCTATGACGCGCAATCCGGGCGCCGCAACGTGATGGCCGCCGCGTGGTCGATGCCGGTGGAGTTCGCGCCGCCCCGCGTCGCCATCGTGGTCGATAAGAGCGCCTGGACGCGGGAGATTATTGAGCGCAACGGAACCTTCGGCATCGTGGTGCCGGGCGTGGCCGCCGCCAGCTGGACCTACGCGGTCGGCAGCATCAGCGGGCGCGATGAGGATAAGTTCAATGCCTACGGCATTCCGGTGGTGAACGGTCCGGAGCTCGGCCTGCCGCTGATTGAGGAGAAGTGCCTGGCGTGGATGGAGTGTCGGCTGCTGCCGCCCACCGCCGCTCAGGAGCAGTACGACACCCTGTTTGGCGAAGTGGTTTCCGCCGCCGCCGATGAGCGGGCTTTCGTCACAGGACGCTGGCAGTTCGACGATGATAAGCTCAATACGCTGCATCATCTCGGCACCGGCAACTTTGTCGCCAGCGGCCGGCACGTGCGGGCGAATACGCCGGAGGAGTAGCCATCGTGCACGGCAGGAGCGAACGGCCCGCCGTCTGAGGTAGCGGGCGGGCTACGCCCGCTACGGGCAAAGGTCATATTTGCCGGAGGGGATAAACGTTAACTGGCCGGGCAATTAGCCGCACAGTGCTCAATGCCCCGTCGATCCTGATTGTGGATACGGGGCCCTGGCATCTATGCTCAGGCCCGCGCGTTGCATTACCATTTTCTGATCCGCTAACGCGTATTATCATTGATGTGTTCGTTATAATTTTCGATACGTTTTTCTACACCTTCATTTTCAACTGACACGTTTACCACTCCTTTTATACCCAAGAGACTTCACGATGCAGGATGGTAGCGCTCGCGCAAGTCACCCTCACTGCTGCTTTGGACTTATGCTCATGCAACTTTATTTACCATGGGTATACAATTTGACATATAACCAATTCAAACAACATCAATTGTTTTATAATAAAAATCTGATAGCAAGGAGTAACCATTTTCATCCAGATTATTATATACATCCAAAATTCCGTTAGTCGTGTAGACTAACAAATGGGTGAGTATCTCTATTTGATTATTTCCAATAATCAAATAATCCACACCAAGTTTTACCGATGATATGTTGCTATTAAGGCATCCCAATATTTCACTTATATTATTTGTCACCCAGCGAACGCGACAACCCTCAGTCGAAAACGGAAGCGTCAGATCATTACTAAGCCATAGCTCATCAAATTTAGACCATGCAATAGAGATTACCTCACCACCATCAAAGTAGATTCTTATGGGTAAATCATTCCATGGTTCCCAGCTATCAAAATAAATCTCAGCCGTTTCATATTTGATGATTTTTTTGCCAAGCATTTTAAAGAAACAAGTGTTTATATTGTCAACTTTATTCATTTCTTTGAGCCTCATCCCTTGAAGACTTAAAATCTGATTGATATTAAAACACTCTTATCCAGACAGTCCGGCATTTACAATCATATTAATAAATTTTTTGGTGTCCCATTCCTTAATATCTGAAACTTGCCCATCTCCGATTTCGATCAGCCTAAGATGGGATGTAGTGGTTTCAACCATATCTATGGAGAAAAATGGAGAGCTTATTTTTTCCACTATATCGAAAACAATATCTGGGATCACATCATTAGAAGAGTAGACTGTCCCGTATAATGAAAAGTACCTACGTTCTGTTTCTGATTTGAAGTCTTCAACCTTTCTAAGAACAACTCCCCCCTCTATTTCACCACGATATTGTTTAATGCTGGTTACAATTCCCTTTATCTCCTCGACATTTCTTGCTACAGAGCCACGCGATGTCGTAAGTGATTTAACATAGTCTTTAACAAAATATGAAGGCCATTTTAATCGTGATGTGACTTTTTCGAAGTCATCACTCTCATTCAGGAAAATAGTTTCAGGCGTATAGTCACTACATGATTCGTACCAGCCTGTGATATAGTGGCATGAAGCGTAATCATCAGGAGAAACCAGCATTTCTGCTCTATGTCTTTTAACAGCGTTATTCAATGCTCTATATTCTTTCTGTTTAAGCATCCAGCCTCGCCAAATCACTGGTACATGTGCCTCAAGACTTTCTGAAAGTTTAATCTTGTTATCTAATAAATGCTGTGATGGCAGTGATGATATTTTAGCGCGCTCCGGAAGGCGGCCTTTACAATACCGCCTTCCGGGACAGGGTTTACGACATGCTGTAACCGGGTTTCTTAATCAGCTGCTCCATCTGCGGGGCGATTTCGCTGTCCCACACCTGCTGCCAGTCGCTCGGGTCAACCTGCTTCAGGGCCACGCTCACCGAGCTGTCCTTACTGTTGAGGTGACGCACTAATACGGCGGAGATATCGGCGGCCAGCGCCGCTTTTTGCTCATCATTCAGCTCGCGAGGAAAACACTTAATATCAACATGCGGCATAGCAGACTCCTTATTGTCAGAACGATAAAACTACCACAGCCCGGGCGAGCCGGTTTTCATTTTGTGCCTTAAATCAGCTCGTTGCGGCGCAGCACAGCCTCCAGCTCGGCGCGTTGATATACCGCATCCGCGACGGCGACGAATTTCGGCGTGTGCGCTGCAAACCACTCCCGCCCCGGCCCCCACGAGTACATGACCGCGATATAGCAGTCCAGCAGGCTTATCCGCTCGCCCAGCGCATAGGGCCCGGCAACGAGCTGCTGCTCCAGCCACAGATAGAGCGACCGGCGATAGTTCACGCAGTTTTCCCGCAGCTGCTGCGGCGCATCCGCCGCCCAGCGCTCAGGATAATCCGCGTAGGTGAAGGTGGGATAGACGTTGGCAACCAGCCAAATCAGCAGGCGCTGAAACGGGTGTCGCTGCGGCGTTCCTGGCTCGGGCGCGAGGTCCGGCCGCTGGTCGAGGATGGTTAAGGCAATCGCGGCAGATTCGCTCATCACGCTGCCGTCCGCCAGCTTAAGGGTGGGGACCTGACACAGCGGGTTTATCTGCATCAGGCTGTCACGCTGTGGTCCGGGCTTATCAAAACCCTCAACGTTAACAAAATGGTACGGGATTTCGGCCAGCGTCAGCATCAGCTCGCTGATTGCCGACCCCCAGCCCGGTACGCCATAGACGGTGATCATGTTCGGCCTCCACGGTAAACGTCGGGTGTCGGATGAAAGCCGGAAAAAATGCCCGTCGCGCGCTATTTAACGGCGTGCCTACGCCGACTCTCGTTCCAGCAAATGATAGCCCAGATCGATAATTGCTTCCCCTTCCCCCACGCCTTCAATGCGGTCGGCGAGAAGGGTTGCCGCACGTTCGCCAATCGCATGGCGATCGACGCTGACGGTGGTGATCGCCGGTCGGTTGCTGGCGGCAAAATCCAGATCGCCGAAACCCATCACCGCTAAATCCTTCGGCACGCGCAGGCCGCGGCTTTCAGCCTCCATTATCGCCCCCTGCGCCAGGGTATCGGAACTGCAGACGATAATATCGAACTCGCCGGCGTCAAGCAGCTGGGCCAGGCCGCTGCGTCCCAGCGCCAGCGAGGCGGGAAGCGGCACTTCAACCTGAGGCGTATCGCTCATACCGCCTTTGACCAGCCGGGCGCACAGCCCCTGCTTACGCTGCGCCGCTCGCGCGTCCCCTGCCCACAGCAGCCCCGGGCGTCGATAGCCCTTGTGCAGCAAAAATTCGCCTATCGTCTCGCCAACTTTCTCATGCGAAAAGCCCACCAGCATATCCAGCGGCGTCGGGGTCAGATCCCAAATCTCCACCACCGGGATGGCGGCGTTGAGGATGGTTCTCTTTAACGCCGGCGCATGCTGAATGCCGGTCAGCACGACACCATCAGGGCGACGGGAGAGCAGCGTGGCCACCAGCTCCGCTTCGGTCTCCCGACTGTAGCCCGCGACGCACAGCAGCATATGGTAGCCGCGCTCCGCAAGGGTATCGCTCAGGGCCTGGATGGTGTCGACAAACATATTGTTGTTGATTTGCGGAACCACGACGGCAATCAGCCGGCTGCGGCGTGAGGCCAATCCGCCGGCCAGCGCATTGGGAATGTAGCCCGTGGCCTGCACCGCCTGCAGCACCTTTTCCACCGTTTTAGGCCGTACCAGCTGCGGCGTATTCAGCGCCCGACTGACCGTCATTGATGATAAACCCGCCGTGCGGGCAACATCATCCAGCGTCGGCACGCGCGTCGGTTTTCTGCTTTTCACGGCTAAGCCCCTGTGTTGAGTCGTTCCCAGCGGGCATTATTGATGATGCCCCAGCCAATTGCCAGCATCCGCCCGCGCATCCTCATGAGAATCAACAACCTGAGAGATAAAATGTTATCGCTATCATTAATAGTTGTGCTATTTCACAGACTGTTTTGGATCGTGATGTCACCTGCATAATTTTACCACTAATAATCTGAAGTTGTGATCGTTTGTACAAATTAAACGCACTCCTGTGGTCGAAACGCAAAAGCTGGATTAAAAATGTTAGCGCAAACATTTTATAACTCATAAGGAACATGCCATGACCACAAGCGCCAATTCCAGCTCCGTGACCTACGCCAAAACCACCGGCGTCAAAACCGCCGCCGAAACCGGCGACCGCATTGAGCACGTTAAGCTCTCCCTGGCTTTTCTCCCCTTAGCCACGCCGGTCAGCGATGCCAAAGTCCTCACCGGGCGGCAAAAACCGCTCACCGAAGTCGCGATTATCATCGCCGAAATCCGCTCCCGCGACGGTTTCGAAGGGGTAGGCTTTAGCTATTCCAAACGCGCGGGAGGCCAGGGAATTTACGCCCATGCCAAAGAGATTGCCGATAACCTGCTCGGCGAAGACCCCAACGATATCGACAAGATCTACACCAAACTGCTGTGGGCGGGCGCCTCCGTCGGGCGCAGCGGCATGGCGGTCCAGGCCATCTCTCCGCTTGATATTGCCCTGTGGGATATGAAAGCCAAGCGCGCCGGACTGCCGCTGGCGAAGCTGCTCGGCGCCCATCGTGATTCGGTACAGTGCTACAACACGTCAGGCGGTTTCCTGCATACGCCGCTGGATCAGGTGCTGAAAAACGTCGCTATCTCCCGGGAAAACGGCATCGGCGGGATCAAGCTCAAGGTGGGCCAGCCGAACACCGCCGAAGATATCCGCCGCCTGACGGCGGTACGTGAAGCGCTGGGGCCTGATTTCCCGCTGATGGTTGACGCCAACCAGCAGTGGGACCGGGAAACCGCCATTCGCATGGGGCGCAAAATGGAGCAGTTTAATCTGATCTGGATTGAAGAGCCGCTCGACGCCTACGACATCGAAGGCCACGCGCAGCTGGCCGCCGCGCTGGACACGCCGATTGCGACCGGGGAGATGCTGACCAGCTTCCGCGAACACGAACAGCTTATTCTCGGCAACGCCTGCGACTTCGTGCAGCCGGATGCTCCGCGCGTCGGCGGTATCTCCCCCTTCCTCAAAATTATGGATCTGGCGGCGAAGCATGGCCGCAAGCTGGCCCCGCATTTTGCAATGGAAGTGCATCTGCACCTTGCCGCCACCTACCCGCTCGAGCCCTGGCTGGAGCATTTCGAGTGGCTAAACCCGCTGTTTAACGAGCAGCTTGAGCTGCGCGATGGGCGGATGTGGGTTTCTGAACGCCACGGGCTGGGCTTCACCCTGAGCGAACAGGCGCGCCGCTGGACCCAGCACAGCTGCGAGTTTGGCCAGCGCCCCTGACGTTTGCGCCGGCTATTTCCCGGGCCGGGGGCGAAAGTGCCGGTTCCGGACTGGGGGATAAGCGCATCCCCCACCCTTGCGTAGTCCGGTCAGCTTATGGCCGGGGATAGGTTATTAA
>NZ_JAQGFU010000228.1:0-6262 GCF_030078455.1 Klebsiella sp. Ech2A
GCGGCATACGGGATGCCCAGGGGTCCCGTGGGCTCGGAAATGGGTATAAGAGACAGGTATGGCGGTAGCGGGCGCCGCCGTTAATCCCCTGGAAGCTGTAGTAGCCGCCAATCATCATCAGCGAGCCGCCGGCGGCAACGTAGTCATGCAGCAGCGTCAGGCGGTTGGCGGTGCGGCGGCTTTTCAGCCAGGTGTCGGGGTGCAGCAGCAGCGTGTTGGCGCCAATGTCCGACAGGATAATCGCATCCCACTCCTGCAGTTCCTGCTGGGTCAGCGGGAACTCGGTGGCCGCCGCGTGGGCCGGCATATAGGTGATGGCATAGCTGCTGTCGGCCAGCGCGGCCAGAAAATCCGTCGCGCCGGTGTGCCAGGTGGCGGTAGCAAACTGATCGAAGCCTTTAACGTGCGTTGCGGTGCTGGTCCAGGATTCACCGACCAGTAAAACTTTCTTCTTCATTATACCTTTCCTTTTTATCCGCCAAATACCCGCTGGGGATTGCCAATCATCAGGGTTTCAAGCTGTTCGCCGCTGACGCCGTGGCGGCGCAGGCGGGGAACGAAATGCTTGAGTATGTAGCCATATCCGTGACCGCCGTAGCGGGTGAGCATGGTCTTCAGGAAGACGTCCTGCGACAGCAAGATCTGCTGGATATAGCCGTCGTCAATCAGCTCCCGGATGGCGCGGGCGTTCTCCTCGTCGGAGGGCGACTGCGCCGACTCATCGGCGTAGTAGTAGCTCATGCCGATCATGTCGTATTCGAGGAACGCCCCGCGCTGCGCCAGCTCGCGCTGATAGCGCTTGTCGGCAAAGCTTGGGTTCATATGGCACAGGACCGTATGGCGCAGATCGGCCCCTTCCTGTTCGAGAATATCCAGCACCCGATGGCCCAGACGCTCCCAGCCCGGCAGGTGGACCTCGATCGGCACGCCGGTCGCGGCGCTTGCCCGGCCAGCCGCGCGCAGGGACTTCTCTTCATCGGCGGTGAAGCGGCTGGAGACGCCGATCTCGCCGATCAGCCCGGCGATGACCTCCGGCTTCTCCTCCGCGCCGCCGAGGTCGTAGATCAGCCGCTCGGTCAGCCGTTCGACGCTGCTGCTCTTCACCCATTCGGGGTGCGACGGCTCCAGATAGAAGCCGGTGCCCATAACAATGTTCAGCCCGGTGAGGCGAGCGATGCGCGCCAGCGCCAGCGGATCGCGGCCGATGCCGATATTGGTCGGATCGACCACCGTTTCCCCGCCAAGGGCGCGATATTTGGTCAGCTCTTCGATAGCCACGTCGACGTCAAACAGCTGGCAGTTATCGCGGCTGATCAGCGGGTTCAGCGACAGCTCGCCGAGGTTTTCCATCTTCACCGGCATTTCGGCAAGATGGCGATCGCTGCAGCAGCAGGGCGGTACCCACTTGCCGGAGGCATCCAGCAGGATATGCTCATGCATCAGCGTGACGCCCATCTCGCTGACCGGCAGCGGGCCGAGCACCGTCATCACGTAGCCGCTGCTGACGCCGACCGGCAGCGGAGTGGGGTGGCGAAAAATTGATCCTTTCATGAGCTATCCTTTCGCCGCAGATCGCGTGGGGTTAAGAATGCGGGTGTTGAGCCAGATAGCCAGCAGGATAATGGTTCCGGTGGCTATCTGGGTGTAGAACGGCGAGATATGCGACAGGATCAGCCCGTTCTGGATAACCGCAATCGACAGCGCGCCGAGCAGCGTGCCGATAATGGTGCCGAAGCCGCCAAACAGGCTGGTGCTGCCGAGGACCACGGCGGCAATCACCTGCAGCTCGAAGCCTTCCCCCTGGTTGGACGAGCCGCTGCCGAGACGCGCGGTAATGATCATGCCGGCCAGCGCGGCGGCCATTCCGCTGATGATATACACCCGCATGGTCACCGCTTTGGTGTTAATCCCGCTGCGTCGTGCGCCCTCGGCGTTGGCGCCGATCGCTGTGACGTAGCGGCCAAAGCGCATATGATTCAGCACGATATGCCCGATAACCAGGATCATAACGCCGATCAGCGCCGGCATCGGGATACCCACAACCCACGCGCGCCCGATAAAGGTAAACAGGCTGTCGGCGGGGACGGGGATCGAGTAGCCCTGGGTCACCAGCAGCGCGATGCCGCGAACCACGGCGAGGGTGGCGAGGGTGACGATAAACGCCGGGATCCCTTCATAGGCGATGAAGAAGCCGTTGATGGCGCCGACCACGCCGCCGAGCAGCAGGCCGCCGAGCAGCACCACCGGCCACGGTAAACCCCAGCTGTTGAGGGCGATGGCCGAGAGCGCGCCCACCAGCGCGAGGGTCGATCCCACCGACAGGTCGATGCCGCCGGTGGTGATCACCAGGGTCATCGCGGTCGCCACGATCAGCAGCGGGGCGCTCTGGCGAATGATATTCAGCCAGTTGGTCCCGGTAAGGAAGTTGCTGGTAATGAGTGAAAACACCACGCAGCAGAAGACGAAAAACAGCGCGATGCTGACCACGCCGGAGTGGTTATGCAGCAGGCGGCGCGGCAGCGAATGCTGGATCATGCGGGAGCTGCTTAAGTTCATGATACTCATCCTGTTACCTCAGTGTGCTGCCGCTGAGCGAGCGGTGAATTTTTCGCCCACGATCAGGTTTACGATATCGCTCAGGCTGGTGTCGGCCACCCGCCGGTCGGCGACGTTGGTGCCTTCATACATCACCATGATCCGATCGCAGACGAGGAAGAGATCCTGCAGACGGTGGGTGATCAGAATGACGCTCACGCCGCGAGCCGAAACGCGACGAATCAGTTCCAGAACCGCCTCCACTTCCGCCACGGCAAGCGCGGCGGTGGGCTCATCCATAATCAGCACCTTGGGGTCAAAGGCCGCCGCGCGGGCGATGGCAATGGCCTGGCGCTGACCGCCGGAGAGGTTGCGGACCAGCAGGCGGGTATCGGGAATAGAAATACCCAGCCCCTTGAGCATCTCCCGCGCGTCGGCGTGCATTTTGGCCTCGTCGAGGAAGGGGATGCCGAGCACCGATTTCATCGGCTCGCGGCCCATAAACAGGTTGCCCGCAACGTCAACGGTGTCGCACAGCGACAGGTCCTGATACACCATCTCGATATGGCAGCGGCGAGAGTCCGCCGGGTTAGTAAACTGGTGCTGTTCGCCGTCGATGCGGATAGTCCCGCTGGTGGGGATCACCGCCCCGGACAGCACTTTGGTCAGGGTTGATTTCCCCGCGCCGTTATCGCCCACCAGGCCCAGCACTTCGCCCGGAGCCAGCTCCAGGTTTACGCCGCGCAGGGAACGTATCGACCCGTAGGTCTTGGTGATATTGATCATCTCTACCCTTGGCGGGATAGTTTGTGGCTGCTGCATCCGATCGCTCCCATCGCTATTGCCGGGAAAATGTTTGCCGTCGTGGGTAAAAGACTCCATCCAACACGGTTTACACCCTTGTAAACCGGTTTACCTGCGGAGTGGAGCTTTCACAAGCACAGTCAGGTCAAACGCTATTTAAGATATTTGTTCGCCAGTAAGAACATTGCAGCATCCGTGCCAGGGCAGAAAAACCACAGCAGCCCCATCACTTAACCCTATGTAACAGAAAGAATTTATTAACGGTTTATAAGTAAACCGGTTTACTAATTATAATAAAGGGATTTTAAGTTGAACGTTTTTTGCGCCAAAATTGGGCGCTTTTGCGCCATTTTGGGACGCGCTTAACAAATTTTGATCGAATCGCGACCAATCCATTCCACCGGCAGGCGGGTCTCCGCCGGGATATCCTGCTCGTTATTCAGCAGGCGCAGCATGATGCTCACCGCGGTGCGGCCCAGCTCCCGCGCGGGCTGGCGGATGGTGGAGATGCGCGGCTGGGTAAAATCGGCATAGTTAGCGTCGTCGAAGCCGACCAGCGACAGCGCCTCCGGCGCCTGTAGTCCGCAGGCGCGCAGCCCGTCGAGCAGGCCAAGCACCAGATAGTCGCTGGCGGCAAAGACGGCGGTGGGGCGCAGCGGCTGGCTGAACAGGCGCTTAAGCGCCTGCTGGCCGAACTCGCGCTGGTAGTCGCCGTACATGACCCACTCGGGGGGCCAGCTCAGGCCGGCCTGCTCCATTGCGGTGCAGAATCCCTGGTAGCGTTCACGCACGCTCATCAGCTTGTCCGGCCCGCCGATGAAGGCGATATGGCGATGCCCGGCGGCGATCAGCTTTTCCGTGGCAATTCGCCCGCCCTGGACGTTATCGGCAAACACCTTCGGCACCTTGCTGCCGGGAATATCCTCATCCAGCAAAACGATGCGCTCGTGACGCTGAACCTCTTTACGCAGCAGGCCGTTATCGGGGCGGTTGGTGGTGAACAGCAGGCCGTCAACCTGGCAGGTATCCAGCCAGCGAATGAACTGGCACTCTTTTTCCGGATTGTTGCGGGTGATGCACAGCACCAGGCTGTAGCCGCTGGCCGAAGCGGCCTCCTCGGCGGCGTCGGCTAGTTCGGCGAAGAAGGGGTTGGTGATATCGGGGAGGACCAGACCGAGGGTTTCGCTGCCCCCTTTGCTAAGGCGCCGCGCCAGGCTGTTTCCGCGATAGTCCAGCTCGCGGATCGCCGTTTCAATGCGGTCGATAGTTTCCTGCGGCAGCACGATATTGTTGTTCATATAGCGAGATAAGGTGGCCTTCGACAGTCCCGCCAGCTTTGCCACATCGGATAACAATACGCGTTTTATACTCATTTCCTGCGCCATTTCTGCCAGAGTCGGCTATCTGTAACATAGTTAAGCGCGGTCAATACAGCAATTTTTCCGCCCGCGGCGGCGCTAAATAAATGCTTGACAAAACTTAATCGGCGGAGAATTGTATAGGAAGTTTACCGCATCATCCGGGAAGTCATTCCCAAACCCGCTTAAAACATTCCAGTCGCGCACCGAAACGGACCGGTTGCCGGAATGCATCAAGCTGGTATTAGCCAAACGATCTGCGATCGTGCTGGCCATATACGATATTTGCCCGCCAAAAAAATACTCCTTCTGCGTTCGCACCGCGGCGCGGAACTCTGCTGGCTATCAATGATTCCCGACGAGGATACTGATGATGTTATTTAACACCGGAAAACTGCGTTTTATTGCTGTTGCAACGTCTCTGCTGGCATCGGTTAGCTTTATTTCTGCCGCCAGTGCCGCCAATCCAACCTATGCGTTAGTGCAAATCAATCAGCAGGCGCTGTTTTTTAATCTGATGAATAAAGGCGCGCAGGATGCGGCTAAGGCGAGCGGTAAGGATTTGGTTATTTTCAACTCCAACGATAATCCCGTCGCGCAGAATGATGCGATTGAAAACTATATTCAGCAAGGCGTTAAAGGCATCCTGATTGCCGCTATTGACGTCAACGGAATTATGCCAGCGGTAAAAGAGGCCGCCGCCGCTAACATTCCGGTAATTGCTATTGATGCGGTATTACCGGCGGGGCCTCAGGCGGCCCAGGTCGGCGTGGATAATATCGAAGGTGGACGCATTATTGGTAAATACTTCGTTGACTACGTGCAGAAAGAGATGGGCGGCCAGGCGCGGCTGGGGATCGTCGGCGCCCTGAACTCGGCGATTCAGAACCAGCGGCAGAAGGGTTTTGAGGAGACGCTGAAAAGTAACCCGAAAATTACCATTGCCAACGTCGTTGACGGCCAGAACGTGCAGGATAAAGCGATGACCGCGGCGGAGAACCTGATTACCGGCAACCCGGATTTGACGGCGATTTACGCCACCGGCGAACCCGCGCTGCTCGGCGCTATTGCCGCGGTGGAAAACCAGGGGCGGCAGAAGGATATTAAGGTCTTCGGCTGGGATCTGACGGCGAAGGCGATTTCGGGCATCGACGGCGGCTACGTTACCGCCGTGCTGCAGCAGGATCCTGAGCAGATGGGGGCCCAGGCGCTGAAGGCGCTGAACACGATTACTTCGGGTAAAACCGTGCCGAAAACCATTCTGGTTCCGGCTACGGTGGTGACCAAAGCGAACGTGGATTCCTACCGCTCGCTGTTTAAGTAATCTTCAGGCATCGTCCGCCGCTAGCAGGGCGGCGAGCTCGCGGCCGTCGGGAAAGGCGCTGAACGTACCCCGACGGCTCACGGTGATGGCGGCCGCGCGGCTGGCATGAGCCAGCGCCAGAGCGTCGGGCGCCACGCCACGCCGCAGCGCGGATGCCAGCATAACGGCGAGAAAGGTGTCGCCTGCGCCGGTGGTATCAAGCGCCTCGGCGGCGGCGGCGGGAGAGAATCGACGCTGGCCA
>NZ_JAQGFU010000229.1:0-6250 GCF_030078455.1 Klebsiella sp. Ech2A
GGCAGGCCCATCTGCTGAGCGGCGACGGCGGTAAGGCCGCTGCCGCAGGGCGTTCCCGGATCGACAATGCGCTGGCCGATGCGCGCAAAGTCTTCATCCGCCAGCTCGGCGAGCCCAATCTGGCGGAAGTAGTCGGCATCCCAGCGCTGCTCGTGGGCCAGATAGGTCCATTTACAGGTGACGGTACAGACCGAGCGGGCCTCGTCGCCGGTGGCGCGCCAGGTGAGGTAGTCCGCGAGGTCAAAAAAGTGTCGCGCCTGCCGATAAGTCTGCGGGCGGTTCTCCTTCAGCCACAGTATCTTCGGCGTCTCCATCTCCGGCGAGATAATGCCGCCGACGTACTGCAGCACCGGATGACGGGTGGCGTTAATCTTTTCCGCCTGCCTGGTCGCGCGGTGATCCATCCAGACGATAATGTCGCGGTTGGGGTCTTCTGAAGGACCCACCGCCAGCGGCGCGTCGTTCTCACCGACCACCACCAGCGAACAGGTGGCGTCGAAGCCAATGCCCGCCACCGAGTCCGGCGCGGCGCCGGCGCGCGCGATCGCGGTTTTAATACAATCGCACACCGCCTGCCAAATCTCGCTGCTGGATTGTTCAACCATGCTGCCCGCGCTGCGAAAGAGGGTAATCTCCCGCGTCGCGTGGGCGAGCAGTTCACCATTGAGGTTGAAAATACCTGCCCGCACGCTGCCCGAGCCGACATCGACGCCAATAATGGTTGGTGTATCGCAGTTCATAGAGCCATCCTTTAGCCAGCCTGATTGAAGAGTTAGAGATCCACGCTGTTAGGCAGGATAACGAGGTCGCGTACGGTGACGTTCTTCGAGCGGGTCACCATAAACAGCACGGATTCAGCCACCTCAATCGGCTGCATCAGGCTGCCGTTGGCCAGCGCTTCCTCCATTTTTTCTTTCGGCCAGTCGTCGAGCAGGGCGGTCACCACCGGGCCGGGCAGCACCGCGCCGACGCGTACGCCGTGCTGCGACACCTGACGGCGGGTGGTGTGCACGAAGGCCTGCACCGCAAACTTCGAGGCGGTGTAGATAGGCTCCCAGATAACCGGCACCACCCCTGCAATGGAGCTGGTGAAGATGATATCGCCGGACTTCTGTGCGATCAGGTGCGGCAGTACGCTGCGCACGCAGCGGAAGGCGGCGTTGGTGTTGAGATGCAGCACGCGATCCCACACGTCCGGATCGCCTTCGGCCACCGGTCCGCCGATATAGGCGCCGGCGTTGGCGTGGAAGATATCCAGCCCGCCCGCCAGCTTAAGAATGCCGGGCAGAATATTATCGACCTGTTCGCCCTGCATCAGATCCACCTGCAGGGCAAAGGCGTTTTCGCCCAGTTCGGCCACAATCTTATTTAGCTTTTCGCCTTCGCGGTCGATCAGCACCACCTTCGCGCCCGCCGAGAGCAGGGTTTTGGCGCATTCAAGGCCGATACCGGAAGCCGCGCCGGTCACCGCAGCGACTTTACCATTGAGAGAAGTATTCATAGAGGATACAGAGTGGTTCATTTTATAATCCTTCACCGAGTCTATTTTGGTAAATCGATCTGGCCCGCAATAAGCCGGGACCAGCGTTGGAGTCAGGCACTAAATCTTGCTAAGATTTTGAATATCAGCATCATTTATTTATATACGCTGGATACTGAGCGGCGTGCGACCTGGCGCGCCGGGGAGCATAGTGGTTGCTCAATCGATGAAGCTAATGTGCGCCAGCTCCATCGATTGAGCAAGTGGGTAAATTAACAGCGAAATGAATTTGTGACGCAAGTTGGGAAAATGAAAAAAATCACTATCTACGATCTGGCGGAATTATCCGGCGTTTCGGCCAGCGCGGTCAGCGCGATCCTCAACGGTAACTGGAAAAAGCGTCGTATCAGCGCGAAGCTGGCGGAGAAGGTTACCCGGATTGCCGAAGAGCAGGGCTATGCCATCAACCGCCAGGCCAGCATGCTGCGCAGTAAAAAATCCCACGTGATCGGCATGATCGTCCCTAAATATGATAACCGCTACTTCGGTTCGGTGGCGGAAAGCTTTGAAGAGATGGCGCGCGAGCGCGGCCTGCTGCCGATTATTACCTGTACCCGCCGCCGCCCGGAGCTGGAGATTGAAGCCGTGAAGGCGATGCTCTCATGGCAGGTGGACTGGGTGGTGGCGACCGGGGCGACCAACCCGGACAAAATTACCGAGCTGTGCCAGCAGGCGGGCGTGCCCACCGTCAACCTTGACCTGCCGGGCACCGTTGCGCCGTCGGTAATTTCCGATAACTACGCCGGGGCGCGGGCGCTGACCGATAAAATTCTCGATAACAGCCTGCGCCGGCACGGCAGCCTCGCACCGCTGACCTTCGTCGGCGGACGCAGCAGCGACCACAACACCCTTGAGCGCCTGCGCGGCTTTCACGACGCGCATCGGGCGCGCGGCCTGAGCGTACCGGCGGAAAATATTCTCGCCCCCGGCTACTCGAAAGGCAAAGTTGAGGCCAGCATGCAGGCCCGCTTCGGCGCGCCGGATGAGCATCTGCAGGGCTTCTTCGTCAACTCCACCATTTCGCTTGAAGGGGTCGTCCGCTGGCTGGCCCAGCGGGGCCTGACCGGCACCGGGCAGCCGCCGATGGGCTGCTTCGACTGGGATCCCTTCGTCTACCTGCTGGGGCACGATATCGATATGGTTCAGCAGAACGTGCCGGCGATGCTGGAGGCGGTGTTCGGCATTATCGATTCCGGCGATGCCGCTAAGCAGCTGGTCGAAATTCCGCCGCTGCTGATCGGCAGCCGGGAGCTTATCTGAGCGCCGCGCGGGCGCTAGCGCGTTAGCAGCCAGCGGGCGGTGTGTTCATCGGTCACCAGGCCGTTGATCCAGCCGCCTTTCAGCGCGGCCAGAATCGCCGGACGCTTGTATTCGCCGCAGGCCACCGCAATACGCGGGCAGCGGTTGTGGCGGATATCGTAGCTGGTGATCATCTGGTTAATATTGCTCTCCACCACGCCGCCCTCGGCATCAATAAAGCGGCCAAGGATCTCGCCGATCCCGCCCTGTGCCGTCAGCTCGTCCAGCTGCGCCTGATTAATAAATCCGTCCTTGAAGATTGGGCTTTGCGTGCCCAGCGGGCCGATGCCGACGAAAATCACGTCCGCCTGCTGCGCGACGCCCGACACGCTCTGAAACAGCCGGCTGGTGCACCACATCCGGTGCTCGTCCGCCGTTTGCGCGTAGCGCGGCGCCGGCCACTGGTAATACTTGGCCTGAATTTTCCTCGCCAGCAGCAGGGGAACGTCGTCGTAGTAGTTGCACTGTCCGTCGGCATCCATCGCGCTTATTAGCGCCACGCAGCGGGTGTTGAAGCTGTCGAAATCGATGCGCTGCATGGTTTTCTTCAGCGTCAGCCCGGAGCCAATGCCGATGATTTTGGCCTTATCGTCCTGCAGATAGCGGGCCATCAGCTGGTAGCAGCCGAACGACACGCTGTCGAGGGTGCTCTCCTCGCTGTAGGCCGGGACGACGTTGCAGTCGATAAGCCGATATTTTTCCTGCAGCAGCTGGGCGTAGTCGAGGCAGTTTGCTACCGGATGATGTAGCCCAATCGAGACGATCCCTTCCTCTTTCGCCGCGGCAATCAGCCGCTGGACCACCGGCCTTGAGGTGCCGAGCTGGCTGGCTATCTCGCTCTGATTCTGGCCGGCAATGTAGTACATCCACGCGGCGCGGACCTTCTGGTCCAGCCTGATGTCATCTTCTTTACTCACGGTTCCCTGCCTTAAGTTGGCGGCCGTGGCGATAAGCATGTCTTTTCGCGGGCCTGCTAATTTTGACTGTTAGCCGCATTTTGGCCGCGGCTCAGAAAACAGGCAAGCTTTTGCTCTCCTTTGGTCATTTGTATTTTGTTTGGGTAATTGCTCTTTTGTGATCTATGGCTCTTAATTAGGTCAAATGATCATCTACAGTGAGCCACATCACTCAAGGAGATCAGAATATGAATCAGCAATACACATGGCTTCACATCGGTTTGGGTTCTTTTCACCGTGCGCATCAGGCGTGGTACCTGCATCGCCTGATCGCCAGCGGCGATAAGCGCTGGCATATCGCCGCGGGCAACATTCGCGATGATGCCGAGCAGGTGGTGCAGGCGCTGGCCGCGCAGGGCGGACGCTACGTGCTGGAGACCGTCAGCCCGGAAGGCGAGCGCGAATATGAAGAAATCACCTCTATCCAGAAGCTGCTGGCGTGGCAGAAGGGGCTGCAGCCGCTGATTGACGAAGGGGCCAACCCGCAGACTAAGGTGATTGCCTTCACCGTTACCGAAGGGGGCTACTACCTCAATACCGGCCATCGCCTGGAGACCAGCAACCCCGATCTGCTCGCCGACCTGCAGGGCGACTGCAAGACCATTTACGGCACCATCGCGCGTATTCTGGAAAAGCGCATGGCGGATAACGCCGGGCCGCTGACCCTGCTGAACTGCGATAACGTCCGCCACAACGGCGAGCGCTTTCACGACGGACTGGTGGAGTTCCTGCAGCTAACCGGCAGGCAGGCGCTGGTCGAGTGGCTGGCGGCGAATGCGAACTGCCCGAACACCATGGTTGACCGCATCACGCCGCGCCCGGCGGCGGATCTGCCGGCGCGCATCAAAGCGCAAACCGGCATTGACGATCGGGCGCCGGTGATGGGAGAAAGCTTCATTCAGTGGGTGGTGGAGGATAATTTCCGCGCCGAACGGCCGAATCTGGAAGCCGTTGGCGTTGAGATGGTGGACTCGGTTATCCCTTACGAAGAGGCGAAAATCCGCGTTCTCAACGCCTCGCACAGCTGCATCGCCTGGGCGGGCACCCTGATCGGTCAGCGCTATATCCACGAAAGTACGCTCACCGAGTTCATCTACGCCATTGCCGATCGCTACGTCACCGAAGACGTAATCCCGTGCCTCGGCGATAACGGTATCGACCTCGCGACCTATCGCGACGTGGTGCTCAAGCGCTTTACCAACCCCTACATCCAGGACACCAACCAGCGGGTGGCGGCGGACGGCTTCTCTAAAATCCCGGCGATGATCGCCCCGACCCTGCAGGAGTGCTACCAGCGCGGCGCGCGTCCGGAAGCGACGGCGATGCTCCCGGCGCTGTTCTTCGTCTTTATGGAGCAGTGGCATAAGGGAACGCTGCCGTATCAATACCAGGACGGGATCCTCGACGCGCAGGCGGTGCACGAGATGTTTGAGGCCAGCGACCCGATCGCCGTCTACGCCAAAGACCGGGCGCTATTTGGCGCGCTGGCGGAGAACGAGGACTTCCTGGCGCTGCTGCGCGAGAAGATTGCCGCAGTTTATACGCTGATTAAGTAAGAGGTGGCTATGTACTTAGGGATCGATCTCGGCACGTCGGAAGTGAAAGCGCTGGTCATTGACGAGAACAACGACGTCGTCGCCAGCCATAGCGCGCCGCTGAGCATTCAGCGGCCCCATCCCCACTGGTCAGAACAGGCGCCGCAGGCGTGGTGGGAAGCCACGGAATATCTGATGACCACCCTGCGGGAAAAGTGCGGCTCTCACTGGTCGGCCATCAAGGCGATTGGCCTTTCGGGGCAGATGCACGGCGCGGTGCTGCTGGACGAGGGCGGGGAGGTGATCCGCCCGGCCATCCTGTGGAACGACACCCGCTGCGCCGACGAGTGCCGCGAGCTGGAGGAGATGGCCCCCGAGCTGCACCAGGTGGCGGGAAACCTGGCGATGCCCGGCTTTACCGCGCCAAAGCTGCTGTGGGTGCGCCGCCACGAGCCGGCCAACTTCCAGCGCACGGCGACGGTGATGCTGCCGAAGGACTATCTCCGCTACCGGATGACCGGCCGCAAAATCTCCGACATGTCGGACGCCGCCGGGACGCTGTGGCTGGACGTGGCGAAGCGCGACTGGTCCGATGCGCTGCTGGACAAGTGCGGCCTGTCGCGCAGCCATATGCCGACGCTGGTCGAAGGCTGCGAGGTCTCAGCAACCCTCGATCCGCAGGTGGCGGAGCGCTGGGGGCTGAACTCCTCGGTGGTGGTGGCCGGCGGCGGGGGCGATAACGCGGTCAGCGCCATTGGCGTTGGGGCGGTCTCGCCGGGGGATGCCTTTATCTCTCTCGGGACCTCCGGCGTGCTGTTCGTGGTCACCGACGCCTATCGTCCGGCGCCGCAGTCGGCGGTTCACGCCTTCTGCCACGTGCTGCCGAACCTGTGGCATCAGATGAGCGTGATGCTCAGCGC
>NZ_JAQGFU010000022.1:0-42828 GCF_030078455.1 Klebsiella sp. Ech2A
GATGCACTACCACGGCAGCAATACCGGCAACGGCGGAGTAGTGGAAAGCGAGGCGATCGCCAGCCACGGCCGCGAGCACTCGCTGTCGATTACCCTGCCGCCGCTGGCAACCGTCTGGCTGGTACGGAAATCTGCCGGCGAATAAAACAGAGCACTGATTTACCGCAATCCAGTTATTACCCGAGGAGACCACTTCTGAATTTATTTACAGAAGAGTAAGGCTTTTTCTTCATTATTTTCTTTGATGGCTTTTATTTAATAGCAGGACTTAATTATGAGTAAAATTGAATATACTGACAACTTAATGCTGTCACGCCAGCTGCCGCTTAAATCCGTGGCCCTGATCCTCGCCGGCGGACGCGGTACTCGCTTAAAAGACCTGACCACTATCCGCGCCAAGCCTGCGGTGCATTTCGGCGGTAAATTCAGAATTATTGATTTTGCCTTATCGAATTGTATTAACTCAGGCATAAGACGTATTGGCGTCATTACCCAATATCAGTCGCACTCCCTGGTTCAGCATATTCAACGCGGCTGGGCATTCTTTAATGAAGAAATGAACGAGTTCGTGGATTTATTACCGGCGCAGCAGCGGGTGCATGGCGAGAACTGGTATCGCGGTACGGCGGATGCCGTGACGCAGAACCTGGATATTATCCGCCGCTATGACGCTGAATATGTCGTGATCCTGGCCGGCGACCATATCTATAAGCAGGATTACTCGCGGATGCTGCTCGATCACGTCGAAAAAGGCGCGCGCTGCACCGTCGCCTGCCTGCCGGTGCCGGTAGAAGAGGCGACCGCGTTTGGCGTCATGGCGGTTGATGAGAATGACAGGATCATTGAATTTGTTGAGAAACCGGCTCATCCGCCCACCATGCCTGGCGATGAAACCCGCTCGCTTGCCAGCATGGGCATTTATATATTTGACGCGGAATATCTCTACCAGCTGCTGGCAGAAGACGATCGGGATGAACATTCCACCCATGATTTTGGCAAAGATATTATTCCCAGAATAACGGCGGCAGGCGAAGCCTATGCGCATCCGTTCCCGCGCTCCTGCGTGCAGTCCGATAATAATGCCGAACCCTACTGGCGGGATGTCGGAACCCTCGAGGCGTACTGGAAAGCCAACCTGGATTTAGCCTCCGTGGTGCCTGAGCTGGATGTTTATGACCGTAACTGGCCGATCCGGACTTACGTCGAGTCGCTGCCCAGCGCCAAATTTGTTCAGGACCGTTCCGGCAGCCACGGCATGACCATGAATTCCCTGGTCTCCGGCGGCTGTATTATTTCGGGTTCGGTGGTGGTGCAGTCGGTTCTATTTTCCAAAGTGCGGATTAACTCGTTCTGCAATATAGATTCGTCGGTTGTATTACCGGGCGTGTGGATTGGCCGCTCTTGCCGGATACGACGCTGCGTGATTGACCGAGGATGCGTGATCCCGGAGGGAATGGTGATTGGCGAAAATGCCGTTGAGGATGCGCGGCGCTTTTATCGCTCGGAAGAGGGCATCGTTCTGGTCACCAAAGAAATGCTGGACAGACTTGATCTATGAGCCCATTTGCGAAAAAACGCGGGTCGTCTCTGTGGATGAACAATAAGGAGCATACATGCAAGTTTTACATGTAGGAGCAGAGATGTTCCCGCTGTTAAAAACTGGCGGGCTGGCCGACGTCACCGGCGCGCTCCCGGCGGCGCAAATTGCCGAGGGGCTGGATACCCGCGTGCTGCTGCCCGGGTTTCCGGCGATCCGTAGCGGGCTGCAGGAGCCGCAGGCGGTGGCCAGCAGGGAGACGTTTGCCGGGCCGATGACGCTGCTGTTTGGCTGTTTTAACGGCGTGGGCATCTATCTGATTGATGCCCCGCATCTCTACGACCGGCCGGGTAATCCGTATCATGACCAGCAGATGCAGGATTATCCCGATAACGTACTGCGTTTCGCATTGCTGAGCTGGGTCGGGGCCGAGCTTGCCGGCGGTCTGGACCCGTTCTGGCGACCTGAAATCGTCCACGCTCATGACTGGCACGCGGGCCTCACGCCGGCCTATCTGGCCGCCCGCGGCCACCCGGCCAGGTCGGTGTTTACGGTGCACAATATTGCCTATCAGGGGCTGTTTCAGGCCCGGCATATGGCGGAGATCGCTTTACCCTGGGCACTTTTTCAGATGCACGGAGTGGAGTTTAAAGGGCAGATCTCCTTCCTCAAGGCGGGCCTCTATTTCGCGGACCATATCACCACCGTCAGCCCGACCTATGCCCGTGAAATCACCGAGCCGCAGTATGCGTTCGGCCTGGAAGAGCTGCTGCGGCAGCGTCAGCGTGAAGGGCGACTGTCGGGGATCCTTAACGGCGTTGACGAAAGCATCTGGGATCCGCGCAGCGATCCCATGCTGGCGGCACATTACGACTCGACCTCGCTGGCTGAGAAGGCGAAGAACAAGCGGCAGCTGCAGGAGACGCTGGGGCTGAAGGCGGACGCCCGGGCGCTGCTGTTCACCGTCGTGAGTCGCCTGACCAGCCAGAAGGGGCTGGATCTGCTGCTTGGCGCGCTGCCGGGATTAGTTGAGCAGGGAGGGCAGCTGGCGCTGCTGGGCTCCGGGGACCCTGATTTGCAGGCCCGTTTTCTGGCCGCCGAGGCGCAGTACCCCGGACAGGTAAGCATCCGGATCGGCTACGACGAGGCGCTGTCGCATCAGCTGATTGGCGGCGCCGACGTCATCCTGGTGCCCAGCCGCTTTGAACCCTGCGGCCTGACCCAGCTTTATGGCCTGCGCTACGGCACGCTGCCGCTGGTTCGCCGCACCGGCGGGCTGGCCGATACCGTCGCCGATTGCTCTCTCGAAAATCTCGCCGATGGCCTCGCGACCGGATTTGTGTTTGCCGACAGCGAGACCGGGTCCTTATCACGCGCCATCCGCCGGGCCTTTGTCCTGTGGTCACGCCCCTCGCTGTGGCGCTACGTGCAGCGGCAGGCGATGAGCATGGATTTTAGCTGGCAGAGTGCCGCAAAGTCTTTCCACCAGCTGTATCAGCGCATTATTTAAATATTACGGATAAGAAAAATGGAACCACGCATAAGTTACAATTCACCCAGGCTGAATGAAGAAGCGCTGCAGCATGCTATCGCTTATAAGCTCATGTTTATTCTTGGTAAAGACCCTTCACTTGCCAATAAGCATGAATGGCTCAACGCCACGCTGTTCGCCGTGCGCGATCGGCTGGTAGAGCGCTGGCTGCGGGCGCATCGGGCGCGGATCTCGCAGCAGGCGCGGCAGGTTTACTATCTGTCGATGGAGTTTCTCATCGGTCGTACTCTCTCTAACGCCTTGCTGTCGCTGGGTATCTATGAGGATGTGAAAACGGCGCTGGCAGGCATGGGGCTGGATCTGGAAGAGCTGATTGACGAGGAGAACGATCCGGGCCTGGGCAACGGCGGTCTCGGTCGTCTGGCGGCCTGTTTTCTCGACTCTCTCGCCACGCTGGGGCTGCCGGGACGCGGCTACGGCATCCGCTATGACTACGGCATGTTTAAGCAAAACATCATCGACGGCCGGCAGATGGAATCACCGGACTATTGGCTGGAGTACGGTAACCCGTGGGAGTTTGAGCGCCATAAAACCCGCTACACCATCCGCTTTGGCGGACGCATTCAGCATGAGGGCAAAAGCTCGCGCTGGCTGGAAACCGAAGAGATCATCGCGGTGGCCTACGATCAGATTATCCCGGGCTTCGATACCGATGCCACCAACACCCTGCGGCTGTGGAGCGCCCAGGCCAGCAGCGAAATCAACCTCGGTAAATTCAACCAGGGGGACTATTTCGCCGCCGTGGAGGATAAGAACCACTCCGAGAACGTGTCCCGCGTGCTCTATCCGGACGACTCGACCTATTCCGGGCGCGAGCTGCGCCTGCGGCAGGAGTATTTCCTCGTCTCGGCGACGGTACAGGACATCCTCGCCCGCCATTACCAGCTGTATCAAACCTATGACAACCTGGCGGCTAAAATCGCTATCCACCTCAACGACACCCATCCGGTGCTGTCGATCCCGGAGCTGATGCGCCTGCTGATTGACGAACATGGCTTCAGCTGGGATGACGCTTTCGAGGTGACCTGCCAGGTCTTCTCCTACACCAACCACACCCTGATGAGCGAAGCGCTGGAGACCTGGCCGGTCGATATGCTGGGGAAAATCCTGCCGCGCCATCTGCAGATCGTCTTCGAGATTAATGACTACTTTCTGAAAACCATGCAGGAGCACTATCCCGATGATATTGACCTGCTGAGCCGGACCTCGATTATCGATGAGTCCAACGGCCGCCGCGTGCGGATGGCCTGGCTGGCGGTGGTGGTCAGCCACAAGGTTAACGGGGTGTCGGAACTGCACTCCCGGCTGATGGTGGAGTCGCTGTTTGCCGATTTCGCCAGAATCTTTCCGCGCCGCTTCACCAACGTCACCAACGGCGTCACGCCGCGCCGCTGGCTGGCCGCCGCCAATCCGGCGCTTTCCGCGGTTCTCGACCGCCATATCGGCCAGACCTGGCGGACGGATTTAAGCCAGCTGAGTGAACTGGGTGAGTATCAGGATTATCCGCTGGTTAACCAGGCCGTCAGCGAAGCCAAGCTGGCGAATAAGCAGCGGCTGGCCGACTACATCGCCCGCCAGCTGGGCGTGGTGGTCAACCCGAAAGCGCTGTTTGATGTGCAAATTAAGCGCATTCATGAATACAAGCGCCAGCTGATGAACGTGCTGCACGTGATCACCCGCTATAACCGCATCAAGGCGGACCCGCAGGCCGAATGGGTACCGCGGGTGGTGATTTTCGCCGGCAAAGCCGCGTCCGCTTACCACACGGCAAAACAGATTATCCATCTGATTAACGACGTGGCCAAAGTCATCAACAACGATCCGCAGATTGGCGATCGGCTTAAGGTGGTGTTCATCCCTAACTACAGCGTCACTCTGGCGCAGATGATCATTCCGGCGGCGGACCTTTCTGAGCAGATTTCGCTGGCGGGAACCGAGGCCTCCGGGACCAGCAATATGAAATTCGCCCTCAACGGCGCGCTGACTATCGGCACCCTGGACGGCGCCAACGTTGAGATGCGGGAGCACGTGGGCGAGGAGAACATCTTTATCTTCGGTAATACCGCGGCGGAGGTCGAGGCGCTGCGCAGCAGCGGCTATCAGCCGCGCGATTACTACGAGCAGGATGAAGAGCTGCGCCTGGCGCTGACCCAGATGGGGACCGGAGCGTTCAGCCCGCAGGAGCCGGGCCGCTATCGCGGTCTGCTGGATTCGCTGATTAACTTCGGCGATTACTATCAGGTTCTGGCGGATTACCGCAGCTACGTTGACTGTCAGGAGAGGGTGGATACGCTCTACCGAACCCCGGAAGAGTGGACCGCAAAAGCGATGCTCAATATCACCAGCATGGGCTATTTCTCGTCCGATCGCACGGTGCAGGAGTACGCGAAAAAGATCTGGTATATCGACAAAACCCAGCTCTGAGCCCATAGCTATCGTCCAGGGCGCGCCGGGAACGCGCGGTAAGGCTGCCGGAGAACCCAGGGCGGGAAGTGCAGGGGCTTATTTTTATAAGCCCCTGTTTGTTTAATATATTTCCGGGACAATCATATTATCCGGAACCGGGTTACGGTGGTATTCCGGGTTGCGCTTACGCTGCGGCAGGGTGATAACGCTGCCATCGCCTTCCGTATACGGGATTTGCTGCAGAAGGTGGCTGATGCAGTTCAGTCGCGCCTTTTTCTTGTCGACCCCCTGAACCACCCACCAGGGCGCCTCTGGAATGTTAGTGCGCTCCAGCATCACCTCTTTCGCCTCGGTGTAGTCCTCCCAGCGGCTGCGGCTCTCCAAATCCATCGGGCTAAGCTTCCACTGCTTGAGCGGATCGTGAATGCGGCTGAGGAAACGCAGCTCCTGTTCGTCATCGGTGATTGAAAACCAATATTTGACGATCTGAATGCCGCTGCGGGTCAGCATTTTCTCGAACTCCGGCACGCTGCGGAAGAACTCTTCGTACTCTTCATCGTTGCAAAAGCCCATCACCCGCTCCACTCCGGCGCGGTTGTACCAGCTGCGGTCGAACAGCACCATCTCGCCGGCCGCCGGTAGATGGGCGATATAGCGCTGGAAATACCACTGCGTGCGCTCGCGATCGTTCGGTGCCGGCAACGCCGCCACCCGGCAGGTGCGCGGGTTGAGGCGCTGAGCTATCCGCTTGATCACCCCGCCTTTGCCGGCGGCGTCGCGCCCTTCGAAGACAATCACCAGCCGGTGGCCGGTGCGGATGACCCAGTCCTGCAGTTTTACCAGCTCGCCCTGCAGACGCAGCAATTCGCGGAAGTATTGCTTGCGCCAGGCCTTTTTCCGATCGCTGTCCACTTCGGCGTCGTTAAAACGCAAATCGTCCAGCTCCATCTCCAGCTCTTCATCATAGCTGTCGTAGAACTCCTGCAGCAGGCGCTGGTTGAAGGTTTCGTCGCGGTCAAATTCATGTATAGACATAATCATTTCCCGTCTTAGTCTTTTTAGAAATGGGTGAAGACCCAGTAAAGCGTGGCCGACAGCAGTATTGAGACAGGTAAAGTGAGCACCCAGGCCATCAGCAGGTTGCGTAGCGTGGACATCTGCAGGCCGGAGCGGTTGGCGGCCATGGTGCCGGCGATGCCGGAGGAGAGCACGTGGGTGGTTGACACCGGCAGGCCAAAGGCGTCCGCCGCGCCGATGGTGGTCATCGCGACCAGCTCGGCGCTGGCGCCCTGGGCATAGGTCAGGTGGGATTTACCGATCTTCTCCCCAACGGTCACGACGATCCGCCGCCAGCCCACCATGGTGCCGAGGCCAAGGGCAATGGCCACCACCACTTTTACCCAGAACGGGATAAAGCGGGTGGCGCTGTCCAGCTCGTTTTTAAGCGCGTCGAGATTGTGCTGCGAATTAGTGGAAATCTGCAGCTGCTCTTCAGATTTAAGATGTTTGATGGTTTCCGACGCCAGATACATATCGTTACGGGTGTTGGAGACCGACTGCACGGGGATTTTATCGACCGAGCCGTACTGGCGAATCTGATCGCCAATCGCACCGGTCAGCTGAGCCAGCGCCGGAACAACGTCCTGGGTGAGCTCTCTGGTACGTACGTAACCGGTCAGCACCTCGCGAGGAGGTATCTGGCCGACAGCCGGAAATTGCTGCAGCAGATCGTTTTTGGTGACTTCTGCCAGCGCGGCCACCCGCGGAATTTGCTCCGGAGGCATCGCGCGGTTCAGCGCATAGGCAATCGGCATGGTGCCCACCAGGATCAGCATGATGAGCCCCATGCCTTTCTGCCCGTCGTTGGACCCGTGAGCGAAGGAAACGCCGGTGCAGGTGAGGATCAGCAGGCCGCGGATCCACAGGGGAGGCGGCATATTCCCCTTCGGAGCGGTGTACAGCTGACGGTTCTTAACGAACGCTTTCAGCACCAGCAGCAGCAGGGCGGCGAACACAAAGCCGATGACGGGGGATAGCAACAGCGCGTAGCCCACCTTTATGGCCTGCGCCCAGTCAACGCCGCTGGTACCGGTACGGCCGTGGATCAGCGCATTCGCCACGCCGACGCCAATAATCGAGCCAATCAGCGTGTGCGATGAGGAGGCGGGTAGCCCGAGCCACCAGGTGCCGAGGTTCCAGATGATGGCGGAGAACAGCAGGGCATAGACCATCGCGAAGCCGTTGCCGGTACCGGCCTGCAGGATCAGCTCAACCGGCAGCAGCGAGATGATGCCGAAGGCCACCACGCCGCTGGAGAGCAGCACGCCGAGAAAGTTAAAGAACCCCGACCAGACCACCGCCACCATGGGCGACAGCGAGTGGGTATAAATGACGGTCGCCACTGCGTTAGCGGTGTCGTGAAAACCATTAACAAATTCAAAGCCTAAGGCAATCAGCAGCGCTAAGCCCAGCAGCAGGAAAGGAATATAGCTTGTATATACTGCGCCCGCATCATGGACATCATTAAATAAATTCACCCCTGCGAATGCTATGCCTGCAACTAATAATGAAACAAAAAAAAGAACAGCTAACTTGCTGTTCTTTTGGTGTATTTTAGGAAGGCCGCCGGCGGCATCCATTTTGGATTGAACTGCGCTGTTATCACTCATAAGTTACCTTTTTAAAATCGCATCCACATATACTTTTAAAGCAGCCTGCAGGCGAGATTATTATTAAATAACATTGCTGTTTTATTTCAGGCGGATTAATTGCGCATAAAAATCATCCTGGCCCGTCAGCGGCTGATTAAATGACTTGAGCAGGCGGATGGCATTAATATTTTGCACTGCAATGGGGTAGGCCGTCGGGCTAATAATCTTATGGTTAAACATACGCATTAAGTACGACCCGCCAGGCAGCGGTCATGTTCAATGCACATACCTGAAACATAGCCCCGCACATCTGAGGTGCAGTCACCGCCCCGCGCCCCGTTATCCTCTCGTTCGAAAATCAATTAACCTACTGATAAATAACAACTATAAATCCTGGCATGCTTAATGCTTAGCAGTGTAAGTATTGGAGCAGAGAGGAGAAATGCAGTGGCGCAGATCGTACCAACAGAGGGCAGACCGGGGAGCGCCGTGGGCGCGGAGACTTTTCGCAAGGTGCAATTAATGGAACACAGGAGCTGCCGATGACCGTTCTCAGAGAACCTTTAGTTGTTGCAAAATGGGGTAAATGGACCCAGCTTACGCTCGGCCTGATCTGCATGGCCTCGATTTCCAGCCCGCAATATGTCTGGACGCTGTTGACCAGACCGTTGACCGAGAAGCTGGGGGTGGGATTAGCGGAATTACAGGTAACTTTCTCGCTGTTAATTATCCTGCAGACGTTCTTTTCCCCGTTCCAGGGACGGCTGGTTGAGAAATTCGGCCCGCGGCTGCTGATCTCCCTCGGCACGGTGATGGCGGGGCTCAGCTGGGTGCTGTCTGCGCAGGTCAATGGCCTGGCAGCGCTGTATCTGGTCTACGGCTGTCTGGGAGGCCTGGGCACCGGGATCGTCTACATCGGCGTGGTCGGGTTGATGGTGAAGTGGTTTCCGCAGCACCGAGGCTTTGCCGCCGGCGCCGTCGCCGCGGGGTATGGTATGGGAGCGATTATGACCACCTTTCCCATTTCCCTCTCGCTGGTCAGCAACGGGCTCGAACAGACCATGACCATCTTCGGCATTATTTTTGCCGCCGTTGGCCTGCTGGCCAGCCAGGGGCTGAGGCTTCCCCCCGATCGGGGAGCGCTGCCGGTTAGCCAGCGCGTGGCGCAGAGCACCCGACAGTTCACCTCCCGCGAAATGCTGCGCCAGCCGCTGTTCTGGCTGATGTTCGCGATGATGGCAATGATGTCCACCTCCGGGCTGATGGTCACCTCGCAGATGGCGGTCTTTGCCGAAGATTTCGGCATCAGCAAAGCGGTGGTGTTCGGGATGGCGGCGTTACCGCTGGCCCTGACTATCGATCGTTTCACCAACGGCCTGACGCGGCCGCTGTTCGGTTTTATCTCCGATCGCTATGGTCGGGAGCAGACGATGTTCATCGCCTTCGCGCTGGAAGGCGTGGCGATGATGCTATGGCTGGCGTGCCGCGACGATCCGCTGCTGTTTGTACTGCTCTCCGGGGTGGTGTTCTTCGGCTGGGGGGAAATTTTCTCACTTTTCCCCTCGACGCTGACCGACACCTTCGGCAGCGAATATGCGGCCGCAAACTATGGCTGGCTGTATATCTCGCAGGGGATTGGATCGATATTCGGCGGCCCGCTGGCGGCGCTGCTGTACCAGCATACTCACGGCTGGCACGTGGTCTTCAGCTGTGCGATCGCGCTTGATTTTGTGACCGCCGCGCTGGCTATTGGCCTGTTGAAACCGTGGCGAGCGCGGTTTATCAGGCTGCACGGCGCGAATTCCGCGATGCGCTAACGCGTCCCCCGACGACCCGCTATCGCCGTCGTCGGGGGATGTTTGCTTAAATGCTTATGCCAGCGCCAGTTCCTGCTCTTCGGCCGCCTGCTGACGCTTGCGCTCCAGCTCCAGCGCGCCGCGATGCGACAGATAGCAGAACAGGATGCAGCAAATAACCCCGCCCATGAGCAGATAGAAGCCGCCGTGCCAGCCCAGATTGTCGACCATGACCCCGAACAGGCTGGTGCCCAGCGAGGCGCCGAAGATATAGCTCATAAAACCGCGCAGGCCGACGGCGGAGCCGACCGCGAAGCTCGGAACGATCTCCATGGTCTGTACCGAGGCCAAAAATTGCGGCACGTAAATCAGGCAGCCGACGATGGCGGCAAACACCGTGACCATAAACAGCGAGTCGCTCTTCCAGTAACCCAGCAGGCAGAAGAAGATAAGCGCCATGCAAATCATCGCCAGCGGCATCCGGCGACCCTTAAATACCTTATCAGACAGCCAGCCGGCGAGCAGGGTGGACGGAATCGCCGCCCATTCGAAAAACAGAAATGCGACGCTCATCTCCTGTTTGGTGAAGTGTTTCACCGACAGCAGGTAGATGGGCAGCCAGCTGATCATGCCGAAGCGCACCATATAGACAAAGACGTCGACCATCGACACATACCAGGCGTTTTTATTCTTCAGCACGTAGGTACAAAAAATCTGCCATGCGCTCATGTTTTCCGGCGCCTTTTCGACCTTACCGGTATTCAGCAGCACTTTCTCTTCTGGCAACATTTCGTCCAGCGCCGGCAGCCCTTCGCTGCGCGGCGAGCCTTTACCGAGCACCAGCACCACCAGCGCAAACAGTACCGCCACCGCCGCAGGTACGATATAGCTGGCGGTTTGCCAGTGTTCGGAACCGAGCAGCGCAAAGGCGGTGCCGACGATAGGGGCGACAATTCCGCCGCCGACGTTATGCGAGATATTCCAGAACGCACCGACGCGGCCGCGCTCGCGGCGTGGGAACCAGTTGGCGATGGTAATGAACGAGGGCCCAACGCCCATCCCCTGAAACAGCCCGTTGATCACTACCAGCACGACAAAAATCCAGAACGCGCTGCTAAAACCCAGACCAACGTTAACAATGGCGCACATGACAAGGCCAAAGGCCATAAAGACCTTGGGGCTGGCCTTGTCTGCCAGGCTGCTCATCACGCCTTTGCTGATACCGTAGGCGATCAGCATACAGCTGCTGAGCATCCCTATCTGGGTGGCGCTGAGATCGAGCTGCTCTTTCAGGTACGGCGTCGACAGCGTGAAGTTGTTGCGCACAATGTAGTAGGCGAGGTAGCCAAGAAACACGCTGAGTAATGCCTGGATACGATAGCGTTGGTAAATGGGCCTTATTTGTTGCGCAGGAACCGGCGCCGCGGCGACCTTTTGTTTTAATAATGAAAACATGTTTAAGTACCTATATTAGGTTATCGGTAATGAATCATGACGATCAAAATGGGTGGTGTGGTATGCGAAATGGATTGTGGTGAAAATAGATAAACAAAACAATCCGACTTATTTGAGTCAGATTTGACTCAAATACAAAAACAGGCTGGCGGTTTTTGACTCAAAATGTATTTTTGCCTTCGCCTTATCATTCAGGGATAATTGTTGTGGGCTTGACGCTCCGCCATATCCTGACGGGAAATAGCCGGGCGCTCGTTAGTTTGATCATCTTAACAGTATGATTTTAATGAGGGTGGTAGGCTAGCGTCTCTTTTCGGAGATTAAACAGAATATTGCTTTTCTCCGCGATTAATCGCAGTGTTATCTATAAATGAACTTTTTTGTCACAAACCGGCGCGCGGTTTTATTTATTATTTTCCCCGTTTTATGAAAATGATCACAAAACGATGGCAGCCAAAAGGACGCAATATGGGTAACCGGTCAAATAAACAGCAGCGAGGTATGGTTGTCGTTGGTTTATTTCTCAGCCTGCTGACGGTATTTCCCGCACAGGCCAAAAAGAGTGAGCTGGTGATTGCCACAACGTTTTCGCCCGACGCCACCGCCTATATCATCAGCCGCTGGCAAACCCAGCCGCAGTCGGTGATTATTCGCACCCTTAACCGTACCAGCGCCTCCCTGGAACAGCTGCTGGATAGCGCCGGAGGGGAGAATATCGATCTGGTGCTAACCTCTTCGCCGATGCTGCTGCAGCATCTGCAGGAACATCAGCGTCTGGCGGCCTACCCGGATGCGCCGGCGCAGTCCCAGCAGCTGGTACCGGAATCAATCCGCAGCACCGCCGTCGCGGTGGCCATCTCCGGCTTTGGGCTGTTAATTAACCAGCGCAACCTCAGCGAACGCCATCTGCCGCTGCCCGCCAGCTGGGAGGATCTAATGCAGGCGCGCTATCAGGGAACCCTGTTGATGAGCAGCCCTTCCCGTTCCGATACCAACCATCTGATGGTGGAGTCGCTTTTGCAGCAGGAGGGGTGGCAGCGGGGATGGGAAACCATACTGAGCGTGGCAGGGAACCTGATAACCATTTCCAGCCGCAGCTTTGGCGTGGCGGATAAAATTAAAAGCGGTTTGGGCTCGGTCGGTCCGGTCATTGATAACTACGCTAACCTGCTGCTTGACGACCCGAACCTGACGTTTCGCTACTTTCCCCACTCGGCCGCCTCGCCAACCTATGTGGCGCTGATCCGCCATAACCCATACCCGGCGGAGGCCCGGCGCTTTATTCAGTTTCTGCTGAGCCCGGAGGGGCAGCAGGCGCTGTCGGATACCAATACCGGGAAATATTCTATTATCCCGGCCCCCGGCAACGGCGCGCGTGCGCGGCAGCAGCATCAGCTACTGAGCGAGCCCTCCCTCAATTATCAGCTGATCCTCCAGCGCCAGAGCCTGGTGCAAACGCTGTTCGACACCGCCATCAGCTTCCGCTTGTCCCAGCTGAAAGATGCCTGGCGCGCGCTGCATAACGCCGAAGCCCGGCTTAAGCGACCGCTGCCGGAGATCCGCGCCCTGCTGACCGCCATACCGGTAAGCGCCGGGCAAAGTAGCGATCGGCGCTACCTCGAGCAGCTGGATAATAAAGATCAGGCCGAGCAGCTGATGATGGAGTGGCAGCTTTTTTTTCAGGAGCAGCAGCGGCAGGCCATTGAGCAGCTGGAGAATCTGAAATGAGGCTCCCCGATTTTATTAAAAGCCTGACCATCAGCGCCAGCCTGCGCGGCGCCTTCCTCGCCGGGGCGCTGCTGACGCTAATCGTTAGCGGCGTTAGCCTGTACTCCTGGCACGAGCAAAGTTCGCAAATCCGCTATGCCCTGAATGACTATTTCCCGCGGATCCAAACCTCATTTCTGATTGAAAACAACCTGAACACCGTCGTCGATCGGCTTAACGAATTTCTGCTGGCGGCCAATACCACCTCGCGGCTGCAGCTGCGCAACCAGATCCTGCAGCACCTCGACCAAATTGCCGCGCTCAGCCAGCGTCTCGACGCGCCGGAGCGCCGGCAGATCGAACTGACGCTGAGGGACAGCCGCCAGCTCCTCACCAGGCTTGACCGTTCGCTGTACAGCATGTTTATCGCCCGCGAGAAGGTCAACGAAACCACCGCGCGGATTAACTGGCTGCATGAGGATTTTACCGCCGAGATGAACTCTCTGGTGCAGGATTTCAGCTGGCAGCAGGGCGCGCTGCTCGATCAGCTGGAGGCAAAACCGGGGAGCGCCATCCTCCGGCTGCAGGCCAACCTGCGGGCGGTGCAGGGGGAGCAGCAGCAGGTCTATACCCTGGCGCGTATTGAAAATCAGATTATCAGCGACCTGCGCGACCGGCTCACCGAGGTGCAGTCCAGCACGGAGGGCAGCGGCAATATAGAAGGGCATATTCGCTATCTGTCCTATCTGAAAAAAACCGCCGACGATAACATGCGGCTACTGGAAGGCTATCCCAGTACGATAACCCTGCGCCAGACGATTGATGAACTCCTCGATATCGGTATTGCCGAAAATAAAATGCCGGCGGCGATCCGCGAATATATTCGCGCACAGCGCGTGCTGTCGCAGGTGACGCAGGACAAAGAAACGACGCTGGCCCGCTTTCGCGCCCAGCTGGAGTCCCAGCTCAGCGACAGCCACGGCAAAATGCGCGCCTTCAATCAGCGCCTGGAGCATACCATGTGGTTCAGCGGGAGCCTGATTCTTGTCGCCACGCTGCTGGCGCTGATCCTCGCCTACCTGCTCAACCACTATTTTATCCGCTCGCGGCTGGTGAAACGCTTTAACCAGCTTAACCAGACGGTGGTCCGCATCGGGTTAGGGGACGTTAACGCCGATATTCCGGTTTACGGCGAGGATGAGCTGGGACGGATTGGTAAACTCCTGCGCCATACTCTCGGCCAGTTAAATCAGCAGCGTCTGCTGCTGGAGCGGGAAATTACCGAGCGAAAACGAGTGGAAACGCATCTGCGCACCACCCAGGATGAACTGGTACAGACCGCCAAGCTGGCGGTGGTTGGCCAGACCATGACCACCCTGGCGCACGAGATAAACCAGCCGCTCAACGCGCTGTCGATGTATCTCTACAGCGCGCGCAGCGCCATCAGAAACGGGCAGGCGGAGAGCGCCGGTCAGACGCTGAGCAAAGCCGAGGGGCTGATTGGCCGCATTGACGCCATTATCCGCAATCTGCGGCAGTTTACCCGCCGACCGGAGGTCGATGCGCCGGCCAGCCCCGTCGATCTGCGCCATGCTTTTACCGCCGCCTGGGAGTTGCTATCCCTGCGGCATAAGCCGCTGCACGGCGCGCTGCATCTGCCGCCAGGCGCCGCGCAGGTGCTGGGAGACGAGGTGCGGATCCTGCAGGTGCTGGTCAACCTGCTGACCAACGCGCTGGATGCGGCGCAGGGCGCACCCGACATTAGGGTGGCATGGGAAGCGTCAGCGGAAGGCTGGACGGTCACGATCGCGGATAACGGCTGCGGCTGGCCGCTGGAGCTGGCCGACTCGCTGCTGAAACCCTTTGTCACCAGCAAGCAGCTGGGGCTGGGGATCGGTCTGTCGATCAGCGAATCCTTGATGCGGCAGATGGGCGGGCATTTACGGCTGGCGTCGACGCTGAGCCAGCATGCCTGCGTTGTTTTGCAATTCTTACCAACGGATGTCAACCATGCTCACTCATCAACATAATATTCTGCTGATTGACGACGACAGCGACGTGCTGGATGCCTACGCTCAGCTGCTGACGGAGGCCGGACACCGGGTGTATGCCTGTCGCGATCCGCTGATGGCGCAGGATCTGGTGAGCGAGGAGTGGGCGGGTATCGTGCTGAGCGATGTCTGTATGCCGCATTGTTCCGGCATCGATTTGCTGAAGATCCTGCTGAAACATGACCCTCATCTGCCGGTGATGCTGATTACCGGCCACGGCGACGTCCCGATGGCCGTCGACGCCGTCAAAAAAGGGGCATGGGATTTTTTGCAAAAACCGGTTAACCCGGAGCAGCTGTTAGGCCTGGTCGATAAAGCGCTGGCCCAGCGCCAGGCGCAGGTCGTGCGGCGACAGTGGCAAAAAGAGCAGCTGGAGGACAACCTGATCGGCCGTAGCGAATGGGTCATGCAGGTGCGGCACAGGCTGCGGCAGCTGGCAGAAACCGATATCGCGGTCTATTTGCATGGCGAGCGGGGCACCGGGCGTACGCTGGCGGCGTGCTACATGCATCGTCTCAGCTCACGCCATGCGCAGCCGATTATCTTCGGCGACATCCTCGAAGATCAGGATGCGCCGCTCAATGAATGGATAGCTCAGGCGCAGGGCGGGACGCTGGTTCTGCGCAATATCGAGTTCCTGACCCAGGCTCAGCAGAATATGCTGGCGCATCTGCAGGGGCAAGATGTGCTGCCATTTCGCCTGATCGGCATCGGGCTACAGCCGCCGATCGCCATGGCCGGCAATAACCGCATTATCCCCGATTTATACTACTGCTTTGCCATGACCCAGCAGCATTGCCCGCCGCTTTCACAGCGGCTTGACGATATCGAGCCGCTGTTCCTGCACTACCTGCAACAGGCCTGTTTGCGCCTGAATAACCCTGTACCCGAGCTTCCGCCGGCGCTGGTTAAAAAACTGATCGCGCGCCCCTGGCCGAATAACGTTCGCGAGCTGGCCAATGCCGCCAAGCTGTTTGCCGTCGGGGTGATGCCGCTGGCCGATATCCCGAACCCCGTGCTGCACGCCGCTGAGCCTGTTCAGCTCGACCAGCGGGTCGAAGATTACGAGCGGCAGATTATTGTCGAGGCCCTGAATATCCACCAGGGCCGCATTAACGATGTCTCCGAATATCTGCAGATCCCGCGCAAAAAACTCTATTTGCGGATGAAAAAGTTTGGTCTGAACAAACATCACTATCGTTAACGGGCTTAAGCGGGGTGTCGGTTCAGCCTTTTAGCCGCACGGCGGCCCGCCTTTCGCTCACCAGGAATAACGAGTTAACGGCGATCGCGGTGAGCGTACCGGCCGCCATGCCGTTACCCAGCACCATCTGCACTGCGGCGGGGAAATTCTGGTACAGGCCGGGCACGAGAATCGGCAGCATCCCCATCGCTAAACCGGTGGCTAAGGCGTAGGTTTTACCCGGTTTGTGCAGCGGCTCGCGGGCAATCATATCGATGCCGATGACCCCGATGATGCTGAAGACAATCACCGCCGTCCCGCAGACCACCGGACCGGGCAGGCAGGCGGCAAAGCGCACCAGCGGTGAAAATAACGCAATCAGGATTAACAGCACCCCGGCGAGCGCCGTGACGTGGCGTGATTTGACGTTAGTGGTGCGCACCACGCCGATATTCTCGCCGGAGGTGATGATCAATGAGGTACCGAAAACGCCGCCCAGCAGCGAGATAACGGCATCGCCGCGAATGGTGCGGGGAATGGCCTGATGGACGTTTTGTGTCGATTTGACGATCTCTGCGGTGGCAATCGTTTGCCCGGTCGCCTCAGCCATAGATATCACCGCATAGATCAGCAGCGGCAGCGACGCTGAGAGGTTGAAGATTGGCCAGCCGAACGGAAACAGCTGCGGCAGGCTGAACAGCGGCCCGTGATTGACGCCGCTAAAATCGGCGCTGCCCAGCACGATTGCCAGCAGGGTGCCTGCCAACAGGCCGAACATAACCGACAGCTGACGCAGGATGCCGGTGAACGCCAGGGCGAAGATCAGCGTAATCAGGATAGTCACCAGCGCCAGAATAATGTTTGCTGGCTGGGCAAAGTGGCTGCTCCCTGGCTGACCGATAATGAGCCCGCCGTACAGGCGAATCAGGTTGATGGAGACCAGCAGCAGCATAATCCCGATGATAAACGGCGGGAAATGGTGCAGAAAACGGCGAAAAACGGGGAGGGCAATAAAATAAAACAGCGATGTTAAGATCACCGCGCCAATTGCCGTCTGAATATTGGTCTGCAAAGCGATAGCGATGAAGAGGGCGATCGGCGCACCGCCCGGAACCATAATAAACGGCAGGCGCGCGCCGAAGCTGCCGATACCGAGACTTTGCAGGATCGCCCCCAGCCCGCATATCAGAAAGGTGGCGCTCAGCAGCGATGTGGTAACGCCATCGCTGAAGTGAAGCGCCTGGGCAATGAGAAAAACGGCGGCGATCGGCGTGGCGGCGACGACCAGCACGTGTTGCAGGGCCAGCAGCAGCTTAGTTTGCCAGCGCAAGGCTTCGTTTTCCGGCACGACGGAGTCAGAATAGGGCATAAATGCCTCCCAAAGACGTGAGAAATCCCCGCCGACCGCGCCGGCGAAGAGCGATTATTTCAGCCACGGTACCGCATCGGCGGCGTAGCGGTGCGCGCGGAAGGCGCTGTTTTGCTTACCGGGAATAATCCCCTTGCTGAGATGCTCCGGGTACTCATTGAAGTAAGGAATAATGTATTCCCACACCGTTTCTCCCTGCGGCGTGACTTCAAACAGGCGGCCGAAGGCGGACTCACAGATAAAGGTATTGCCGTTGTCCAGGCGCTGCGCGCTTCCCATGTAGGGTGAGAAAAAGGCCGGCGGGAAAATATCGCGATATTGCCAGCGAATAGCCTGGGTGTGCGGGTCGAACTCCAGCACCGTGGAGTGCGGAGAGGTTACGCCGGGGCGCAGGTTGCCGTTATCGAATACCAGAATCGACCCACTATCCGTCTCGATCGGGGTGTGCTGCTGGGCGACAACGTTCGGACCCGCGTGCCAGGCCACGCTGCCGGTCTCTTTATTGACGGCAATCACTCCGGAAGTAGTGCGCAGGCTCATCAGCACCAGGCCGTCGCGGGTGACCGACAGACCGTTGATCATCGGCCAGTGGCGGCGGTCGAAGATCTCATGGACGGGAAAATCTTCCGGAGCCAGATGCTCCCAGGCGCGCCATTCCCATACCACTTCACCGTCGCGATTGACCTCTTTGACGACATCGCTCTGTATGATGCCGTCCGGCGCATCGCGGCGCGGATCGCCGCCGGTGACGCGGGCGGCGATGTCAGCCGGCAGCGGAGCCGCCGCGGTATACAGCAGGTTACCGTTCGCCAGCCACTGTGCGTCGTGGTGATGGAAGATATCCTCATAATGCCAGACCACTTCGTTATCCGGAGTGACTTCATAAAAATCGCCGCCGTGCCAGAGATCCCAGGCCGGATAGAGGCCGGCCGACGTGCGGTGGCTGCCGTTATAACCGAGGTTACCGTTAGGCAGCAGCACGGCATCGCGTCCCGCCCGCACCGGGAGCTGCCACTGGTGCGCGACTTCTCCCCGCTCATCAACCAGATAGACCCGGCCTTCGGCGGTTTGCGGGGCGAAGAGCGTATAGCCGCCGAAGCTTTTCTCCATGTTGGCGAGGGTCAGCCCGCCCGGACGACGCCCGAGGGTGAAGGTAGGGTCCTGAGATAAGTGCGCCACGTAGCCTCCTTAAGAGATGATTTCCTGGCGATATACGCCATTAAAACGTTTTAATGAAGAAACATTAGATAGGAATGCTCGACAGAGAGCTACGGTAAACGGCCACTTTTTTAATATGATTTTGTTATGTAATAGTGCCGAAATTCATACCCTGGAAATGTGCTACCCTGAGCGTAAAATCTCGGGAGGAACCGCCAGCCAGATGACTGCTCAAGATAAAAAACGCGCCAGGCTCATTGACGTTGCACGCCTTGCCGGCGTATCGCCCGGCACCGTGTCTAATGCGTTGCATCACACCCGTTTTGTCGAACCTGAGACCCGGCAGCGCATTGAGGAAGCTATTCAGGCGCTGAACTACACGCCGAATATTCGCGCCCGCCAGCTGCGTACCGGGAAAACCAACACCATTGCGCTTCTTTCTTCCTTGCCGCTGACCATCGCTTCCGGAGCCTCAAAGCTGGGTTTTATGATGGAGGTCGCGCTGACGGCGGCGATTATCGCGCTGGAGAAGCAGCATGCGCTGATTCTGGTCCCGCCCGGGAAGAACCCGCTGGACATGGTGACCTTTGATGCCGCCATTTTGCTGGAGCCCGCCGAAAACGATCCGCAGCTGCGGGCTCTGCAGCAGGCGGGGATCCCCTGTATTACCATCGGCCGCACGCCGGGAACGCCGACGCCGGTACCCTGGGTGGATCTGCATTCGGCGGCGACGGCGAAACTGCTGCTGAGCCACCTGCAGGCAGAAGGCGCCGATTGTTGCGCGCTCCTCGTCGGCCATACGCCGCGGACTTCCGCGCTGGAAACCGAGGCCGCCTATCGCCTCTGGTGCGAAGGGCGGCAGGCTCCGGTTATCTATTACCTTGATGAGCAGGAAGGGGAAGCGGCTGGCTATCAGGCGGCGAGTCAGATGTTGCAGGAGCATCCCGAAGTCAATGGCGTGCTGGTCGTGGTTGATACCTTTGCCAGCGGCGCCGTGCGCGCCTTTCACGATGCGTCGATCGCCATGCCGCAGCGGATGCGCTTAGCCACGCGCTATGACGGCATTCGCGCCCGGGAATCCCAGCCGCCGCTGACGGCGGTGAACATGCACCTCGACGAGGTCGCTCGTCAGGCCGTCACGCTGTTGTTTGAAGTGCTGGCCGGCCATCACGTGAGCGGCAGCCGCGGACAGAGGCCGGAACTGGTGGTCAGAGCCTCGAGCAGAGCATCCTAAGCCGCCGTGCCCTGAAACGGGCCGGGGGCCTACGCAAGGCGTGCCTGTTCAGGACTTGAACAAGTTCTTCAGCGTATGGGGTTGACAGCGAAGGTACTGATTAGGCACATGAACCTGAGCACCAAGCGCTGCCGCAGCATGCCACGGCCATCTTGGATTATAGAGCGCGCCACGGGCAATCGCGATGATATCGGCATCCCCGCTTGCGACGATAGATTCCGCATGCTCCGGTTCGGTAATGAGCCCTACCGCCACAACGGGGATACCCACTGCGGCTTTAACCGCTCGTGCCAGCGGAACCTGATAACCGGGATAAACATCAATTTGCTGGTCGGGGTGCAGGCCACCGCTGGAGACATGTATGGCATCGACGCCATGTGCTTCCAGCATTTTAGAAAACGCCACGGCTTCCTCGAGGCTAAATCCGCCGTCGAACCAGTCGGTGGCGGAAATACGCACGCTGATTGCTTTATCTGCAGGGAATGCCTCGCGCACCGCATCGACTATTTCCAGCGGAAATCTGGCTCTGTTTTCCAGCGAGCCGCCGTAATTATCCGTTCTGTGGTTAGACAGCGGTGATAAAAACTGATGCAGCAGGTAGCCATGCGCAGCGTGGATCTGAATAAGATCAATATTAAGTCTTGCCGCACGTTTTGCGGCTTCAGCAAACTGGCGGCGAATTTCGGCCAGGCCGCTGTTGTCGAGGGCGGTAGGGATCGTATAGCCGTCACTATAAGGTACTGCGGAGGGCGCTAAGGTTTGCCAGCCGCCTTGCCGATCGGGCGGTATTTGACCGTGTTTATCCCAGGGTTTGTAAGTTGACGCTTTTCGGCCCGCATGCGCCAGTTGAATAGCAACGGGAATCGGTGACCATTTGCGAATAGCGGTGAGCACCTGAGCCATCGCTTGCTCAGTTTTATCATCATAGAGCCCGACATCAGCATAGGTAATTCGCCCCTCAGGCGAGACGGCTGCCGCTTCAATGGTGAGCAGGCCGGCACCTGATTGCGCCAGTTGACCCAGATGGAGCGTATGCCAGTCATTCATACAGCCATCTTCAGCGGAATACTGACACATGGGGGCGATGACAATACGGTTTTCAAGTTCAAGATTACGGATACGTAACGGTGTAAACAGCTTCGGGTTAGACATATATGTCGCTCCAGATTGGTCCTGGTAATGTAGCAATTGTATGCACGAATACTTCTCAACATAACGCATAGCTATCTGTAAATGAACCTCCAGCTTATGCGCGGTATGCGCGCGCCGTCTTTGCTCCAAAGGTTGCTTATCTGTCTTACTTTGTCCAATTTTGACAAATGCGGATGATTACTATTAGCGTTTTTTACCCAGGGCGTTAATCAATCATGTGCAACTCAATCATTAAATTTAAACGGACTGAATTAGCCAGTCTGATCCTGCTATTTACCTCAGCGGCCAACGCAGCAGAGACAGAGACGATGGTGGTCACCGCATCCGGATTTGAACAGCGGCTGGAAGATGCCCCTGCGTCGGTGACCGTGATTTCAGGCGACGACCTCCGCAAGCGTTCTATCCAAAACCTGGCGGATGCCGTTCGCGATGTTGAAGGTGTCGCCGTCATCGGCGGCGCCAATGAAAATGATATCTCCATTCGCGGCATGCCGGGAGACTACACGCTCATCCTTGTTGACGGAAAGCGCCAGAGCGGTCGCGACTCCCGGGTGAACGGCAACGCCGGTTATGAACAGAGTTTTATCCCGCCGGCTGCCGCCATCGAACGTATTGAAGTGATCCGCGGACCAATGTCATCGCTTTACGGCTCAGATGCGATTGGCGGAGTTATCAATATCATCACCCGTAAGGTCAGTAAGCAGTGGGGCGGGTCGCTCTCCTGGGACTATGCTGCTCGTCAGCATGACGACCAGGGTAATGCGGCAAACACGCAGTTTTACCTGGCAGGTCCCCTGGTTGATGACAAGCTGGGCCTACAGCTATGGGGGCGCTATCTGGATCGTCAGGCCGATGATGATGTGCAGAACACCAATGGCTTTAGCAAAGCCGACCATAGGGACGTAACCGGGAGGCTGTCATTCGCGCCTACCGATAATCAGGAGCTGCAGCTTGAAGGCGGCGTCAGTCGCCTGAAAAACGGTGACGGCGAGAGCGCAAACTGGGCGACGCGTGAACAAAAAAACAACCGCGATCACTGGTCTGTCAGCTACGACGGCCGCTGGGACTGGGGAACATCGACGGTTTCTTTTGCTCAGGAAAAGACCAGCCGGGAAGGATTAGCCAGCCCTTCACAAAGTGACGTTTACGGGCGTAAACCCACCATCAAAAATAGCGTGCTGGATGCAAAACTGATCGTGCCAACCATGTACCATACCGCCACGCTGGGGGGCCAGTGGCAGGAAAACGAGCTAAAAGACTGGAACCAGGGAGATGGTACGCGCCAGGATCATCGCTATAGCGTGGTGCAACGAGCGCTGTTCATCGAGGACGAATGGCGGCTCGCTGAGGCGTTCTCACTCACCGGTGGTTTACGCCTTGATAATCACGAACAGTACGGCAATCACTACAGCCCGCGCGTATATGGCGTTTGGTACGTCAGCGATGAGTGGACTCTGAAAGGCGGCGTCGCGCGAGGCTTTAAGGCCCCGGAAATTCGCGCGGTGATTGACGATTACGCGGTACTGCGCCGCAATACCTGGGCCATGCTCGGTAATCCCAATCTGAAGCCTGAAACCAGTACTAATTACGAGCTTTCCGCGATGTGGTCGAATCGGGACGATCTTTCAGCCAGCGCTACGCTCTTCTACAACGACTTCCAGGACAAGCTTTCCACGCTAACGACGGATCGACGCTGGAACGGTTATATCGTGATGGAGCGTATCAATATTGATAAAGCGATCATCAGAGGCGCGGAATTGACCGGCAGCTGGAAGATAACGCCTGAGCTATCGTTCAAAGCTAACTATACCTTCCTGGATTCAGAGCAGAAAAGCGGCAGCAATAAGGGGGCGCCGCTGGCTTTAACGGCTAAGCATAAAGCCAGCCTGCGCAGCGAATGGGATTACACGGGAGCAACCCAGTTTTGGGCAGCGGCTAACTATTATGGTAAAGAGTACGGCACCTCCGTTAACGCTGAACCGGCGCCCGATTACCTGACGGCAGATGTCGGCGTGTCGCATCAGCTTAGCCGGAATCTGGCCCTCAACGGGGCTATTTACAACATTGGCGATAAGCGTCTGAACGATGAAACCTACGGTACGGTCAACTACGGCCGAACCTTCTGGGGGGGAGTGACGCTCAGCTTCTGATCGCTCCAGGCAGCAAAATCGTTGCACACAGGCCGGCGGGCGAGCGATTCTTCAGGCTCAGCTCGCCGCCGTGGGCATGGACGCAGGCACGGGCAATCGATAAACCTAAACCCAGCCCGCCGCCAAAATGGCGTCGGGCGGTGCGATTATCATTCAAGCGAACGAAGGGTTCGAAGACCTGCTCAAGCTGTTTCTCCGGGATACCCGGACCGCTGTCCAGAACATCGATCCTTACCATGTTGCTCTCCGCTGTGAGTCTGACGGATGCCTCGCCTGCATAGCTCAATGCGTTCTCAATAAGATTGCTGAGTACCCGTTTTATCGCCAGCGGTCGGCAAGTGATCGTAATCCCGTCCTCTCCCTGCCAGGTGACTGACTCGCCTTTTTGGCCGTAACGATGCGTCAGATCGCTCAGTAACTTGCTCAGGTCGCAGCGACGGCTCTTCTCCTGCGGCGTTTCATCGCGGATAAAGTTCAGCGTTTCACTGACCATATTCTGCAGTTCAGTGAGACTTTCCAGCATGTCATCGCGAGCCTCTCCGGCTTCCATGAGTTCTATCTGCAGGCGCAGTTCCGTCAGCGGCGTGTTGAAGTCGTGGCTCATGGAGGCCAGCATACGGGTCTTGCCTTCCAGATGCCGGGCAAGACGCTGCTGCATCAGATTAAAGCTGCCCGTCAGGTCTTTCGATTCCCGCGGGCCAACCAGCGGTAGACTGCCGGTCCAGTCTCCCCGACTCAGGGCATCAGCGGCGGCGGCAAGCCGCTGAATCGGCCTGACAACGCGGTGGGTAAAGTAAAGACTCAGCAGGATCAGCGGAACCGTCATGATTATCAGCGACAGGGAGAGCAGCTGTATCCATGCATAGGCCGGATCAAGCGGCTGTATGCCGTTTAGATAGGTCCCGTCAGGCAAAGAGAGGGTCGAACGGAGCCTTAAAGGCTCGCTATTCTCCGTACTAAAAAGATGCCAGCGCGCCGGCCCGCCGTTGGAGCGCTCGAGCTGAAACGTCACCTGCACGTCCGGCGAAAATCCCTTTAACTTCAAAACAGCGTCACGCAGGCGCCGCTCTTCACGCCGCATAGGGAAGGGCGTCACTTCAGCGCGATCGGCAATCCAGAACCTGGCGCCGTCCTGACGAAGAACAGGTAATGGAGAGCCTGGAGCCAGTTGGCTGGCAAGATAGGCCAGCTCAATACGTTCTACAGCCAGATTACGCGTGGCAGGAGAGAGCAAATTACCGATCAGCTGAAGGCCGCCCACCGCGAGCAGATTGGCAATCACAATTGCGGAAACCATCAGCAAACCAAGCTGACTCATCATTCTCTGCGGCAGCAGGCGTTTTAGCTGAGACATTCGTTATGCGCCTCAACCTGCGAAACCAGACGGTAACCCTCTCCCCATACCGTATCCAGCAGCACAACGCCTGGAAGCAGCAGCTGCAGGCGGTTTCGTAAACGGCTGACCTGTCGATCGATTGCCCGGTCAAAAACCTCATTTCCGGGGGTTATGCAGCGATCCATCAGCACTTCACGGCTGAGTACACTACCCGGGCTGGTGAGAAAAGCGGTCAGAAGCCTGGCCTCCACAGTACTCAGCTTCTGCGTTATCCCCTGTGGATTGGTGACCGTGCGGTTGGCCGACCTGTAGATCAACCCGGAAAAACTCATCGCCCGATCGGGCAGTTGGTGAGCCGAATGCTGTGGCCCATCCGTTCTCCCTGTGCGCCTCAGCACGGTATGGATACGGGCAAGCAGCTCACGCGGCTCGAATGGCTTTACCACGTAATCATCGGCCCCCATCTCCAGCCCACTGACGCGGTCATCAAGGGTGTCTTTCGCCGTAAGCAGGATAACGGGCGTTTTGTATTTGCGCTGAATCTGCTGGCAAAGCAGCATGCCGTCACCGTCAGGCAGCATGACATCCAGAACGATCAGGTTAAAGGTGTTGGTACGCAGCATCGACCACATTGAGGTGGCGTTATCAGCCGTGATGACATTGAGGCGCTGACGCCTCAGCCATGCAGCAAGCGGCTCGCGAATTTTTCGGTGATCGTCGACAACTAACACTTTGACAGAAAGAGAAAAACTATCCATTAAGACTGCCTGTTAAGACCTGGCGAAGGGAATAATAACTCCACAATGTAATGAGAATAATTGTTATTTTCAATAACCATGTTGATAGCGAAATTCCCGCTTCACCCAACGTCCATACGCGTCTTTCCCGGGATTTATCCCGAGGAGAGAGGGTGACATGGCATTTCAAGAACATCTGCGCCTGAGTCAAAGCCAACGGCCGCAATCAAGCCATGAGCCGGGCGCGGGAAATGAAGCCGGGCCCGTCCGTCTCTACAATTTGGTACTGCATTAACGCGAATAGTTCCGCCCGGAACGGTTACTGTTGAGTGAGATAAGAATAATATCCCATGTTGATATCTTTTGAATGGAATAAAAGGCAATTAACTCATCTGGTTAGGTGAGAGTTTTTCTTTTTTCCTGAAAGAGAATCAGTCTGGCAATGATTTTGCAATTTATAAAAAGCAAAACAACAACCACCGCTTCCTTTAGGAGAGAAAATATGACTCGTAAGCTTGCTATTTATGGTAAGGGGGGGATTGGTAAATCCACCACGACACAAAACACCGCTGCCGCGCTCGCCTATTTTCATGCGAAAAAGGTATTTATTCACGGCTGCGATCCAAAAGCCGACTCAACACGTCTTATTCTTGGTGGTAAACCGCAGGAAACCTTAATGGATATCCTTCGCGACCAGGGAGCAGAGAAAATAACCAACGAAATGGTGGTCAAAACCGGTTGTTTTGATATTCGCTGCGTTGAGTCCGGCGGCCCTGAACCTGGCGTTGGTTGCGCCGGGCGCGGGGTTATTACGGCGATTGATCTCATGGAGGATAATAAGGCCTATACCGATGACCTTGACTTTATTTTCTTCGACGTGCTGGGGGATGTGGTCTGCGGTGGCTTTGCGATGCCAATTCGTGATGGCAAGGCACAGGAGGTTTATATTGTCGCCTCCGGCGAGATGATGGCGATTTATGCGGCCAACAACATTTGCAAAGGACTGGTGAAATACGCCAAACAGAGCGGTGTTCGTCTGGGAGGGATTATCTGCAACAGCCGTAACGTTGACGGGGAGCGAGATTTCCTTGAAGAGTTTACGGCAGCCATTGGCACCAAAATGATTCATTTTGTGCCGCGCGATAATATCGTGCAGAAAGCGGAATTCAATAAAAAGACCGTAACGGAATTTGATCCTGAAGCGAATCAGGCGCAGGAGTATCGCGAACTGGGGCGCAAAATAATTGAAAATGAAGACTTCGTGATCCCCCGACCTTTGACAATGGATCAGCTGGAAAAAATGGTGGTTAAATACGGTATGATGGATTAATCCTCGCCGCTATTAACTTTCTGTCAACAGCCGAATTTCCCGGATAGGGGAGGTATTATGCCTTACCATGAGTTTGAGTGCAGTAAATGCATTCCTGAGCGCAAACAGCATGCCGTAGTCAAAGGCCCGGATGAGGATATTACATCCGCGCTACCGTTGGGATATTTAAATACTATTCCGGGCACTATCTCTGAACGCGGATGTGCTTATTGTGGAGCCAAGCATGTTATTGGCACCCCGATGAAAGATGTTATACACATCAGCCATGGTCCTGTGGGATGCACCTATGATACATGGCAAACCAAACGCTATATTAGCGACAACGATAACTTCCAGCTTAAATACACGTTTGCAACCGACATGAAAGAGAAACATATTGTTTTTGGTGCGGAGAAGGTGCTCAAAAACAATATTATTGAAGCCTTTAATGCGCATCCGACGATTAAGCGGATGACCATCTATCAGACCTGCGCCTCAGCCCTGATTGGTGACGATATCGCGGCTATTGCGCAGGAGGTTATGGATGAGCGCCCGGATGTTGATATTTTCGTCTGTAACTCGCCGGGATTTGCCGGTCCCAGTCAGTCAGGTGGGCATCACAAAATCAATATTGCCTGGGTTAACCAGAAGGTGGGCACCGTCGAGCCGGTGATAACCAGCGATTACGTTATTAACTATGTGGGCGAATACAACATCCAGGGTGACCAGGAAGTGATGGTGGATTTCTTCCGGCGGATGGGGATCCAGGTGCTCTCTACTTTTACCGGCAACGGTTCGTATGACGACCTGCGCGCGATGCATAAAGCGCATCTCAACGTGTTGGAGTGCGCCCGTTCGGCGGAGTATATCTGCAATGAGCTGCGTGTGCGCTACGGCATTCCGCGCCTGGACATTGACGGTTTCGGCTTCGGACCTCTGTCCGACTCATTGCGTAAGATTGGCCTCTTTTTTGGTATCGAAGATCGCGCCCAGGCGATTATTGATGAAGAAGTGGCGCGCTGGAAACCCGAGCTGGACTGGTATCGGGAGCGGCTGAAAGGCAAGAAAGTCTGCCTCTGGCCGGGGGGATCTAAGCTCTGGCACTGGGCGCACGTGATCCATGAAGAGATGGGCATGGAGGTGGTATCGCTTTATACCAAATTCGGCCATCAGGGCGATATGGAAAAGGGGATTGCGCGTTGTGAAGCCGGGGCGCTCGCCATCGACGACCCTAATGAACTGGAGTCGCTGGAGGCGATGTACACCCTGAAACCGGACGTTATTTTTACCGGTAAACGCCCCGGCGAGGTGGCGAAGAAAATTCGCGTGCCGTATCTCAACGCCCATGCTTACCACAATGGCCCCTATAAAGGTTTTGAAGGCTGGGTGCGTTTCGCGCGTGATATCTACAACGCGATTTACTCGCCTGTCCATCAGTTGGCCAAACTCGACATCAGCCAGGACGTTATCCCAACAGCTCAGGGCTTTGCCACGGCGCGCATGCTCTCTGATGCCAGCCTGAGCGAAGAGATACGCAACAGCCCCGATCTGCGTGAATACACCGGCAGCTACGACAGCGTGACGAAGCTGCGCGAGCGCAAATACCCGGACTTCGCTGCGCAGGCTTCCGATCGACAGGAGGCCGTATGACCCAGGATGAACAAATCGAGCAGATGGTGGATTACATCATGAAGCACTGCCTGTGGCAGTTTCACTCTCGTAACTGGGATCGGGAAAAACAGAACGCTGGCGTACTGGGAAAAACCCGCGAACTGCTGTGCGGCGAACCCGTTACCCTGGATACCCCTGCCGACCGCTGCTACTGGGCTGACGCAATGGTGCTGGCGGAGGCATGGCGTACGCGCTTTACGTGGCTGACTTCGATGAGTGTCGATGCCATCGCCGAACTGATGGATGCGCTGCATCAGCGCCTGAACTATCTGACTATTACCGGTTCACTCAACGCCGAGCTGACCGATAAGCGTTATTAAGAGGGGGTTGATCATGTCTTGTGAACTGAAAGCGAAAGATCGTACCGGGGTAATCAATCCCATTTTTACCTGTCAGCCTGCGGGCGCGCAGTATGTCAGTATTGGCATTAAAGACTGTATCGGCATTGTCCATGGGGGACAGGGCTGCGTGATGTTTGTCCGTTTGTTGATTTCCCAGCATCTGAAGGAGAGCTTCGAGATTGCCTCGTCGTCGGTTCATGAAGATGGTGCGGTATTTGGCGCGCTTGACCGGGTTGAACAGGCGGTGGATGTGCTGCTGATGCGCTATCCCCACGTTAAGGTTATCCCGATTATCACGACCTGTTCCACGGAGGTTATCGGGGACGATGTGGACGGCGTCGTGCGTAAGCTCAACGATGGCCTGCTGCAGGAGAAATACGCCGGCCGGGAAGTGCATCTTATCCCCATCCATACGCCGAGCTTTGTCGGCAGTATGATCAGCGGCTATGACCTTGCCGTGCGCGATATGGTGAAATATTTTGCCCGCAAAAGCGCACCGAGCGGCAAGCTGAATTTGATAACCGGATGGGTCAATCCGGGGGACGTTACGGCCCTTAAGCATCTGCTGGCGGAGATGGAGATCGACGCGACGGTATTGTTTGAAATCGAAGCGTTCGATTCGCCGCTGATGCCTTCCGGGAACCATGTGTCCCACGGCAACACTACGATTGCCGATCTGGTTGGTACCGCTAACGCAACCGCCACCCTTGCGCTCAACCGCTATGAAGGGGCAAAAGCGGCCCGCTATCTGGAGGAGACCTTCGACGTGCCCGCGCTGATTGGCCCGACGCCGATTGGCATTCGAAACACCGATACTTTTTTGCAAAACCTCAAAAACCTGACCGGCAAACCCGTTCCGCCATCGCTGGTGCGCGAGCGCGGTATCGCCCTCGATGCTCTGACCGACCTGGTGCATATGTTTCTCGCCGACAAAAGGGTGGCGATTTACGGCAACCCGGACCTGGTCGTAGGGCTGGCGGAATTCTGTCTCGACCTTGAAATGAAACCGATGCTGCTGCTGCTCGGCGACGATAACGCCGGCTACGGCAACGACCCGCGTATCCAGGCGCTGCAGCAGCAGGTGGATTACAAGATGGAGATTGTCACTAACGCTGACCTCTGGGAGATGGAGAAACGTATTACGGATGGATCTCTGGCGTTGGATTTGATCCTCGGGCATTCAAAAGGACGCTTTACCGCCATCGACAACCAGATCCCGATGGTCAGAGTCGGCTTCCCCACCTACGACCGCGCCGGCCATTATCGTCATCCGGTTGTGGGCTATGCAGGAGCCATCTGGCTCGCGGAACAGATGGCCAATGCGCTGTTTACCGATATGGAATACAAGAAAAATAAAGAGTGGATCCTCAACGTCTGGTAGTCGCCGCAGTCAACGCCGGGGGAACCCGGCTTTTTTTCCTGGAGAATATCTATGTCGACGTTACTGTTTGAAAGCGACGACCAGCGTTTTACCCGCTGCTATGAACACGCCTGCGGCTATCATCATCGGGCGCGACTGCTGGTGGATCAGACCCGTTCATCAAGCCTGGTGTTCAACGTCGGGGCCATTGCGGTGGAGTGTTATCTCATCGCGCTCTGCGCCCTGTATGGCGATATGCCGCTCAACCACAACTACCGCAGCCTGCTGCGCACTATTGAAGAACACCTTGAGATCGACGACGCGCTACGCCAGAACATTCTGTCACTGGATGCCATTTTCGGCATCTGCTCCGTTGACGACTATCACCATGGCACCCCTGACGAGAGCGACGGAGCACGCATTCTGGTGCTTTGCGACGAGCTGGATGCGTTAATCAAGGCCGGGCAGGTAACGCTCGAGGAGAAATCGTGATGGATACCACCTCATTCATGCCCGGACATCCGCACGGTGAAATGCGTCGGGATGAACGCGAGATAACAGACCTGGCAGAAATTGACGCCATTCTGACCCATGAGAGGGTGATGTATATCGCGTTATCCTGCGAAGACGTACCGTTTTTGCTGCCGGTTTTCTACGTATGGGATGGCTCATCGCTCTATTTTCACTCTGCCCGTGCTGGCAGCAAAATTGAGATTATGAAGAAAAATCGGGCAATCTGCTTTGCTATCTCCCAGTTCAGCGGGGTGATGGAAGACCCTCTGGCCTGCAATTATGAAGCGCGGCACCGCACGGTGATTGGCCTGGGGAAAACGTATTTCGTTCAGGATGATGCGGAAAAAATTGCCATGCTCCATCAGCTGATGGCGCGTTTTAGTCCGAAATCCTTCACCTTTCCGGCGGCGAACCTGACGGCGACGCAGGTTATCCGCATCGACATAACGTCGATGAAAGGTAAGCAGCACGGTTTTTAATGGGGAGAATGCCATGAAGATCGCCGTATTTGTTGATGAACAAGGCGTAACGGCCCCGCTGGGGCAGTCCGGTTATGTCAACGTTTTTACCCGCGAAGAGGGCCAGTGGCAGAGCTGTCAGCGTATCCCGTATGCTCTTTCACCGACGCTGACGCTTAGCCAAATTCGTCAGCGTACGCTGTCGATGCTGGCTGAACTGCCGCACTGTCAGCATTTTGTGGCCAGCGAGATCCACGGCGCACCGCTGGTTTGGCTTGACGGCATGGGGCTAACCATGTGGAAAACAAGCGGCAGGCCAGAGGACTTTCTGGATCGTATCGTCGCGAAGATCTCGCCCGTGTCTGAAACTGTCGCCGCTCTTCCACAGGTATTCATCATGCCAACCGAGAGTGAAGGGGCGTTTCGCGTGGATTTGATGGCGGCACTGCAGAGCGGTGGCGGGGCGCATACCTCGAAGGAGCTGCTGATGCCGTTCTTCGAGCAGCGAACGTTTAGTTCGCTGGAGATCCTCTGCGACCATCTGCCAAAGTGGTTTTCCAGGCTGGATCCTGCGCGTTTTGTCTGGCGAGTCACGCCATGCGGCGATGGAACGCTCAGCGTCATTGTGGAGCCTGTACGCTAATGTACGAAAGACAACAGTAATGTACCTTGCGGAACACGCGCTCTCCCGTGGCGCGAATTTTTCTAAAAAAGATTAAATAAATTCAATGGATTATGGTGGAGACGTTTCAGGTCGTGCTGGCGTTGATTTTGCATCAGCGAATGCAGACGGTTTAACGCCGCGCGCTCGCGAGTCTGGGAGTCTATTTATCGGGAGAAACGTGATGCACTGTGAGAAAAGAGCTTTTAGCCAGACCGACACGACGCCTTCACCTCTCACGGAGCCGCTGTCGTTCAGCTGCCGTTTGGGGGAGTGCCGTTCTGAACTGATGCCGTTACTCTCGGAGGTCAGTAAAGTGGTCAGCGCAGAGGGTAAACTTTCGCGTACCCTGAAGCTGGTGCTGGAGCTGATGCAAAAACATATGCAGGTGATCCGCGCCATGATCACCCTCTATGATGCCAGCTGCGATCAAATCTTTATTCATGAAAGCTACGGCCTGTCGGCAGAAGAGGTGGAAAAAGGCGTCTATGCGCCAGGGGAAGGTATTACAGGACGCGTTATTGAGACGCGACAGCCTATTGTGGTACCACATATTGCCGACGATCCCTTATTTCTTAACCGTACCGGAAGTTGGGATAAGCAGCGCGACGGACAGCACTCGTTTATCTGCGTGCCGATTATCCGTGGATTAAAAGTGATGGGCACCATCGGCATTGAGCGCGTTTACAATAACGTTCAGCTGCGCTTTTTAGATCTGGAGGTGCTGCGGGTCATTGCGGCCATTATTGCCCAGGCGGTGGAACTCCATCTGCTGGAGCGAGCGCACAAAAAAGTGCTGCGTGCACAGAGTGCGGCCGTCAGTCAAAGTACAGAAAAGTACAAGCCTGCCAATATTATCGGCAATTCCCGCGCTATGCAGGCGGTATACCAGCTGATTGATAAAGTCAGCCACGCGCGCACTACCGTGCTGATCCTCGGAGAGAGCGGGGTTGGCAAAGAGCGGGTTGCGACTGCGATTCACCAGAATAGCCACTGTTCGGCAGGTCCCTTCATAAAATTCAACTGTGCGTCATTGCCGGAGAGCGTGATTGAAAGCGAGCTTTTTGGCCATGAGAAAGGGGCGTTTACCGGCGCAATTTCCCGCAGAGCGGGGCGTTTTGAAGAGGCAGATGGCGGGACGATTTTTCTTGATGAGGTCGGCGAACTCTCTCTTTCGGCGCAATCTAAACTGCTGCGCGTGATACAGGAACGCAGCTTTGAACGAGTGGGAAGTAACGATACGCTGCAGGTTAACGTGCGGATCCTCGCCGCCACCCATCGGGATCTTAGCCAGATGGTTGAGAACGGGACATTTCGTGAAGACCTCTATTATCGCCTGAACGTCTTTCCGGTCACAATTCCGCCTCTGCGCGAACGCGGGAACGATATTTTTATTCTTGCCGATCACTTTAATGCCTGGTTTGCCCGCGAGCAGAGGGTTGAGGTGCCAACTATCGATACGCCTGCGCTGAATATGCTGCTCAACTACGACTGGCCGGGCAACGTGCGGGAACTGGAAAACGTAATGGAAAGAGCCGTACTGCTGGCAGATGAAGGTATCATTCATGCCTGGCATCTTCCGCTATCGCTACAGCCAGTTATTGAGCATCTGGCAGAGCAGGATGGTCTGGAGGCGCGACTTTCGCGGGTCGAATATGATCTGATTGTTGAAGCGCTGGGCATGTTTCAGGGAAATATCTCTCGCGCCGCCGCGCATCTGAATATGACGCGCCGGGCGCTGGGGTTAAGGCTGGAAAAATACCGTTTGAACTACAAACAGTTTCGGGGGTAAGGCTGGATCACTTGATGAACTAAAAGAGATTGCATTTCCCACAGGTATTTTCTGACAGCTTAATGACTTCAATTGATCAACGAGTACACAATAAAGAAGAGGTTCTGCCTGTGCTTAGCAGCGCATTGTGGTGTTATGTGTACTTAGCGCCTAATGTCTGAAACAGGGCAAGCTCAGAAATCACTATCATACTGATTTCATGAGAGAGGAGTTGGGCTTATGAGTTATCTGGTTGGATATGCAATTTAACATAATATACATTATGCGCACCAAAGATGTAGCTGCAATATTCTAATGTCACTTTTAACCCATTTAGTGATGTCACTTTTTCTGGCATAAAGGATCCAATCCTCAGGCTATGGAGACATCAGGATGCTTGTGACCATGTCAGATAAAGAGCTCAGCCGGATCAACGTCATTCAGTCAGTTGTCGAAAAGCGTATGCGCCGTCGTGATGCTGCGCACCAACTTGCTCTGACCGAACGTCAGACGCAGCGTCTGATGAACCGCTTTCTTGAATCAGGTGCCGCTGGCCTGGCAAACCTTCGCCGTGGACGCTCTGGTAATCACAGACTCCCTGAGTCACTGAAGCTGCGTGTACTTTCTTTACTTCACGATCACTACAGCGACTTTGGACCAACGCTTGCCGCAGAAAAATTACGCGAACGTCACAACATCACGGTATCTGTTGAAACGCTCAGAAAATGGATGACGGCTGATGGACTCTGGGTTCCATATTCACGTCGAAGACCCCGCGTTCATCAACCCAGATACCGACGTGACTGCCTCGGAGAACTTTATACGTGCCTACTAAACGATATACTTTTGGCAGGTGCAATTACGTAGCTAAAAATTAATTCATCTCTATCATCAGCATGCCTATCACGATAGAGAACTCGTTCTATTTTTACTGCTAAATAATATCCATTTTTATTTTGCAATACAGCCAATTCCCCTTCCTTCAACGAAGTGGAACTATCTTCATTGTAAAACGAGTTACATTCGGCATTATTAATTTGTTCAATTTCAGTGATTCCAATTGGAATACGCAAAGAATGAATGCTTTCTTGTCTATTGTATATCCATATACTTCCTTTGCTGCATCTGGACCAAGATAGCTCGAAAGCCATATCTCCAGCACCAACCCAGAATTTTCCGTTGTTCAACGTAGGGTTGAATGTAACAGTATTCGTTAAGGCAGGACTAACAAAGCTCTCTGGAATATCAAACACTATAGGTTCAACTGCCACAGGTTGCCGATTAAAAGGATTAATAGCCGCTGACGCAGCGTCAGTGTCTCAGTTGGGTTCCCTAACAGGCCTCGCTGTTTCAGCTCCGGGATCACCCAGCGGGCAAAATCCTCAAAACAGCCTGGAGAAAGCCACTGCGCAAGATTAATGCCATCGGTATCGCTCTCTTGCAGCCACTGCGCCAACTGCCCGGCAACGCTGGCACCGCTGCCGATAAAGGTCTTCTGCCGCCCTAGCCCCCGCTCAGGATGAAATACTTCGCGCAGCGTGCGGCTCGGTTGTCCATCCTCGCCGGCGACCATTTTCAGCAGCGAGCGGTTAGAGTTGGTCTGCTGCCATGCCAGCGGCGCATCCAGCGAATGGCCGGAAAGATCGACGCCGGTGCTGGCGCCATAGTGAATCAACGCGCCCTGTAAATCATAGCGCGCGCGTCGTTCTGAATAGCGCTGCTGCGCTTCACTCTCTGTCTCTGCGGTAATGACCGTTACCGCGCTGATAAACTTAATTGCCCCCGGCGAGCGGCCAAACTCCGCCGCCCGCGACTTAATGGCCGTGACCTGTCGACGGACGCCGCTGGCGTCCAGCCCGGCGACAAACACCACCTCCGCATGACGAGCAGCAAAATCAATGCCGCGTGGCGAGCCCCCGGCCTGAAAAATGACCGGCGTCCGCTGCGGGCTGGGTTCAGATAGGTGGGCATCTGGCACCGCAAACCAGCGCCCCTGATGGCGGATTGGGTGGACTTTGGCGGGGTCGGTATAAAGCCCCTCCCTCTTATCACGCTTCAGCGCCGCCCGCTCCCAGGAGTGCTGCCACAATTTGTAGCTAACGGTCAGAAACTCGTCGGCACGCTCGTAGCGTTCGTCATGATCGATCTGCTTTTCCAGTCCGAGATTGCGCGCCGCGCTCTCCAACTGTGAGGTCACGACGTTCCAGGCAATACGCCCATTGGTTAGGTGATCGAGCGTGGTAAATTTTCGCGCCAGCAGGTAAGGCTGCTCATAGGTAGTGGAGACGGTGATACCGAACCCCAGCCGCTTTGTCTGTGCTGCCATGGCGGAGACCAGCAGCAGCGGATCGATAAGCGGAGACTGGATGCCTTGCTTAAGCGAGGCCGCCGGGCTGCCCTGCCAGCTGTCAATCAGCCCCAGCGCATCGGCAATAAACAGGCAGTCAAAATCGTTCTCTTCCAGCAGCTTCGCCAGACCTACCCAGTACTCAATATCGGTATAACGATGGCTTTGGTCCTGCGGGTCGCGCCACATGCCGTAGTTAATATGTGAAACTGCCGCCATCGTAAACCCGCTGAGAATAATGTTATTGCGCATGTCATTTACCGAAATAAAAAGAACTGACAATAAATAAAACCAGTTTTATCGACAATTATTAAATCCGGCAAACCAAAGTCTAAAACCGCAAATTAAAAAAATAGAATATAAAATCACAAATGCGCATTTATGCTCTTTTTTTTCCAGTGCTAACATCGCCTTCAGACCTGATGGAAAGACAAAAAATTCAGGCAAATATTACAAAAACCTGCATTCAAAACTTGGACATCGCTATGAAAAACAATAACTTTCCATCCGGGATATCATTATCTCGTCGTAAGCTATTACAGCTTACGGCCATTTCCACCACATTATTAGTGGGATTAGGGCTGCCCGGTTTGTCCTTTGCCGAGGAGAGCGATGAGAAATCTCGTTATGGCAAAGTTTTAATTATTGGTCAGGCTCTGGAACCGACGATTTACGATCCTAACCGACAGTATTCTTATGAAACCTACCGGGTTGATAAACATATTTACGAGTCGTTGGTCGCGGAAGATCTCTCCGTACCCGCAGCGCAGGGCACCCCGCCGATCGTACCCGGACTGGCGACCCGCTGGGAAGTCAATGATGATGCAACCGTGTTTACCTTTCATCTCCGCGAAGGGGTCAAGTTCCATGACGGCACGCCATTTGACGCCGAAGCGGTGCGTTTTAACGTGCGCCGTTATACCGATCCACAGTTTGAATACTATGACGCCCGCTCACAGGCCACCATGGCGCAGGTCTATCACGATCTGAAAGCAATTGAGGTCATTGATCCGCTCACCGTCCGCTACACCTTCAACCAGCCTTTCCCTGATTTCCTGCGTTTCTTGCCGCAGGGCAACTGGGTTTCCGGTATTTTCAGTCCGCAGGCGCTGAGAAAATGGGGTCAGGACGGGCTGGCGGAGCACCCTACCGGCACCGGCCCGTACCGCTTTGTGCTGCGGGTACGCAACGACCGCACCGAGCTGGTTCGCAACGACGACTGGTGGGGCAAAAAGCCGTATATGGAAAGGCTGATCTTCCGTCCCATTCTCGACGGCAGCACTGGCGTCAGCGCGCTGCAATCAGGCCAGGTGGATATCCTGTCACGTACCCCGACCGACGCGGTAGATCTGCTCTCACAAAGCGGCTATACGGTGCACGACAGCACAGAGGCCAACCAGCTGTTCCTCGGCTGGAACTTTGCCAACAAATATACCAGCCAGCTGGCGGTCCGTCAGGCGGTGATTAAGGCCATCAACCGCGAAGAGCTGGTGAAATCGCTGCTCAACGGCCACGCGGTGGCGAGCTACAGCATACTCAACCGTTCTAATGAAGCTTTTCTGGCCGAGCAGAAAGACTATGTCTACGACCCGGAAGGGGCGAAAAAGCTGCTGGCTGATGCGGGCTACCAGCCCGGCGAAGTGAGCTTCACCATCATCACTTACGACCAGAACCAGCCGGTTATCGAGTGGATCCAGCGCGATCTCAGCAAGGTCGGCATTACCGTGAAGGTCGTGTCGCAGGAGTGGATCACCTACAGCTCGCATCTGGCCAACCTCGCCGATGACACCGGGCTGTTCACCATGGAGTGGGGGCTGATTAGCCCGCAGTGGCTGAACGTGGCGTGGAAAAACTACGTGGTTTCGCGGGGCAAAGGCGAAAAGGTGATTACCGGCGTCGCGCCGCTGATTGCCGAGGCCAGCGTAACCATCGACCGCCAGAAAGCGTTGACGCTGTGGCGCCAGGTCAACCAGCAGTTCCAGCAGCAGGCGGCGTTCGTCCCGCTGCTGGAGCTGAACCGCGTGTTTACCACCTCGCCTGCCGTCCAGGGCTTTAACGTACCGGCGCAGAACTTCTACGACCTGACCCGCGTGTGGCTGAAATCATGATACGCATCGTACTGCTTCGGCTGGCGCAGGCCGTCCCGCTGCTGTTTCTGATCTCGCTGCTGGTATTCCTGATTGCTAAGCTGGTACCCGGCGACCCGATCGCCAACGCGCTGGCCGGGCAGCTCTCCGCCGAAGCTATCGAACAGATCCGTCACGTCTACGGGCTGGATAAACCGGCGGCGGTCCAGTACCTGCTGTGGCTGAAAAATCTGTTCAGCGGTGACTGGGGAACTTCGCTGACCCTGCGCGCGCCGGTAGTAGAGGTGCTGAGTAGCGCCTTCGCCAATACCGCCATCCTTACCGGCGCCGCGGTGCTGATGTGCCTGATCCCCGGCGTGGCGGTCGGCGTGGCGTGCGGCCTGTGGCAGAACACCCGCCGTGACCGTCTGGTGATGCTGTTGGTGCAGCTCGGCCACAACGTCCCCATCTTTTGGCTGGCGGTGTTTTTCATCTGGCTGTTCGCCGTCAAGCTGCGCTGGTTTCCGGTCTCCGGCATGTACGACATGCGCGGCGATCGCGGACTCGGCGATCTTCTGCACCATCTGTTTTTACCGGCGCTTTCGACGGCGCTGATCTCAATGCTGATCCTCGCCCGTCAGGTGCGTAACAGCGTAATTGGCATCATGAATGCCGACTACATCCGCACCTACCGTGCGCTGGGCTATCCCACCGCGCTGCTGCTATGGCGGCACCTCGGACGCAATCTTCTGGCGCCAATTGTCAGCATTACCGGGCTGCAAATCGGCTACCTGCTGAGCGGCGTCATTTTTATCGAGAAAATTTTCGCCTGGCCCGGCATTGGCACCCAGCTGTACAACGCCGCGGCGGGCCAGGACTACCCCACTATTCAGACCGGGGTAATGCTGATTGCCGCTTGCTTCCTCGCCGTCAACCTGCTCAGCGACATCCTGCAGGATTGGCTCGACCCGCGCCACCAGGGAGCCCGCTAATTATGACCATGACCCTGTTCCTGCGCCGGCTCTCCCGACACGGGCTGGCACTGTTCGGCCTGTTTATTTTGCTCACCGCGCTGCTGGTCTCTCTGCTGGCTCCGTGGCTTTCGCCATACGACCCGCTCGCTTCCTTTGACGGCCTGCGCCTGGCGCCGCCTGGAACGCCGGGTCATATACTCGGCCTGGATAATCAGGGGCGCGACGTCCTGAGCCGAATCATCTGGGGCGGGCGTAGCCTGCTTACGGCTTCGGTGCTGCCGATTATCTTCGCCGCGCTGGTTAGCCTCGCGCTCGGCATGCTGGCAGGTTTTCGCGCCTCGGCCTTTTCCGAACTGATTATGCGCAGTATGGACATGCTGTTCGCCTTCCCGATGGTGCTGTTGGCCATCGGCCTCTCAGCGGTGCTGGGCAGCGGCTATCCGACGCTCATCATCACCCTGATTTGCAGCGTTATCCCCTACCTCACCCGCGTGGTCTATCGGGATACTCGCGCCGAGGCGGCGAAAGAGTACGTCGAGGCGCTACGCGCCCAGGGGGCGTCGACCGTCGACATTCTGTTCCGTGAAATCCTGCCCAACGTGGCGACGCCGCTGCTGGTTTACACCACCTCGTTGCTCGGCGGCATGGTGGTATTTCTGGCCGGCCTCAGCTTCCTCGGCCTCGGCGTACAGCCGCCGCAGGCGGACTGGGGACGAATGGTTGGCGAAGGCGCACAGATGATGATCCTCGGTGCGCCGCACGTCGCTACCGCCCCGGCCCTTGCGATCGTGCTGCTGTCGTTGGCTTTTAACTGGCTGGGGGACGGCTTGCGCGATCTCCTTGACCCTTACCAATAAGGAGCGACAGCCATGAGCCTGCTGCAGATTACCCACCTTAACGTGCTTTTTCACCGCCAGAACGTGCAGGCGGTGGACGATGTCTCCCTGACCGTTGCTCCCGGAGAAGTGCTGGCACTTGCGGGCGAATCCGGTTCCGGAAAAAGCGTCACCGCCGCCGCCATTCTCGGCCTGCTGCCTGCGGGCCAGGCGACGGTCAACGGCAGCATCGTTTTTGACGGCCAGCCCTTGCTGCACCAATCCACCGCGCGGCTTAATCGTCTGCGCGGACACGATATTGCGATGGTGTTTCAGAACTCGCTTTCCACGCTCGACCCGTCATGGCGAGTGGGCAAGCAGCTGCAGCACAACCTGCGCCGACTGCATCCGGCGCTGGGGCGGCGCGCTCTGCGTGACGAGGCGCTGACGTGGCTTACCCGGATGAAAATCCGTCAGCCGGAGCAGGTGATGGCGCTCTATCCGCACCAGCTTTCCGGCGGCATGCGCCAGCGTATCCTGATTGCCCTCGCCGCCATGTGCCGCCCGCGGCTGCTGATTGCCGATGAGCCCACCACCGCGCTGGACGCCACCGTGCAGCGCGAGGTGCTCCAGTTGCTCAAAGAGCTGTGCCAGCAGCAGCAGATGGCGCTGCTGATCATTACGCACGATTTCGGCGTGGTGGCCGCGTTAAGCGACCGCGTCGCAGTTATGCAGCACGGGCGCATCGTTGAGCAAGGGTCAACGGCCGACCTTATCGCCGCGCCGCAGCACCCGTATACCCAATCGCTGCTGGCGGCGGTACCGTGGCCGAACACCACGCCGGTGGCCGAATACCGCGACGAAGACGCGCCGCTGCTGCAAACCAGCGGATTGGGAAAAGATTTCTGGCGCCGGGAGACGCGGGGCTGGTGGCCGAAAAAGGTGACCGTTACGGCGGTTAACGACGTCAGCCTGACCGTTCAGCGCGGCGAAATTGTCGGCATTATCGGCGAGTCCGGGTCCGGAAAGTCCACCCTGGCGCGGCTGCTGGCGCAGCTGATCCCTGACGATCGCGGCGAAATGCGCTTTGCCGGCGCGCTGGTGAGCAACAAGGATAGGGACAGCATTACCGCCCTGCGTTGTCAGCTTCAGTGCGTCTTTCAGGACAGCCTGGCCTCATTCAACCCGCGTCTGACGCTGGAAGAGCAGCTGGTTCGCCCGCAGTTTCGCCTTGGCACGGTCGCACAGCGGTCGCAGGCGGTGGCGCGCGCCAGGTCCCTGTTTAGCGAAGTTGGGCTGGACGCCGCGCTGCTGCAGCGCTATCCGCACCAGCTCTCCGGCGGTCAGCGCCAGCGCGCCAATATTGCCCGCGCCCTGGCGGTGAATCCCCGCTTTCTGCTGCTCGACGAACCTACCTCCGCGCTGGATCTCACGGTACAGGCGCAGGTAATGGCGCTGCTCACGCGCATGCATCGCCAGCACGCCCTGACCTGCCTGTTTATCAGCCACAACCTGGCCCTGGTCGCGCAGTTTTGCCAACGCATTGTGGTGATGGCCCGCGGCCAGATAGTGGACGATTTCCCGCGCCACGCGCTGTACGCCGCGGATCGTCATCCGATCACCCGGCAGCTGCTGGCCGCCAGCTACCTGCTGCCAACGGGCGCGTCGGACGCGGCGTTAAAACGTTTTGCCTGACCCATTTTAATAAGGACACACCATGCCAACCGCAAAAAAACAGCTGTTATTCAACGGCTTTATGATGAACGTCGTCGGCCATGTCTCCGCAGGACTGTGGCGGCACCCCGATGACCGAGCCAGCGAATACACGACTCTCGACTACTGGCTGCACATTGCGCGCCTGCTCGACGAGGCCGGTTTTGACGCTATGTTTATCGCCGACGCGCTGGGGCAGATAGACGTCTACCAGGGCAAACCCGATGCCGCGCTGCGTACCGCCGCGCAGTCGCCGGTCAACGATCCGCTGCTGCTGGTCTCGGCGATGGCCGCCGCCACCCGCCAGTTGGGGTTTGGCATCACCGTTTCAACCACCTACGAACATCCGTATCTGCTGGCGCGCAAGTTCACCACGCTCGACCACCTGACTAAGGGGCGAGTGGCGTGGAACATCGTGACGTCGGTGCTGGAGTCCGCCGCGCGTAACCTTGGGCTGGAAAAACAGATGGACCACGACGAACGCTACGAGCGTGCGCAGGAGTTCCTTGAAGTGACCTACAAGCTGTGGGAAGGCTCGTGGGAAGACGATGCGGTACGCCGTGACCGCGAGGCGGGCGTCTATACCGACCCCGCCAAAGTTCACCCGATCCGCCATCAGGGGCGCTGGTTTACGGTGCCGGACGCGCACCTCTCTGAACCCAGCCCGCAGCGCACGCCGGTGCTGTTCCAGGCAGGCACCTCGGACCGGGGTCGTCTGTTTGCCGCACAGAATGCCGAAGTGGTGTTCCTCGGCGGTACTACGCCGCAGTCAATCGCGCAGAATATCGACAAAATTCGCATCCTGGCGCATGAACAGGGGCGCGGCGCCGAGGCAATTCGCTTTATTACCGCCATCAGCGTGGTGGTCGATGAGGACGATGCCAGGGCACACGCCAAATTCCAGGACTACCTCAACTACACCAGTCAGGAAGCGGCGCTGGCGCTGTTCTCTGCCTGGACGGGAGTGGACTGGTCCGGCTGGTCCCTGGACGAGCCGCTCAAATATATCGAAACCAACGCCAGCCGCTCGGCGCTAGCCGGGCTGACGCGCATTGACGCTGAGCGCCAGTGGACGGTGGGCGATATCAGTAATTACATCGGCATCGGCGGCATTCACCCGACGCTGGTGGGTAGTCCGCAGAGCGTCGCAGACCAGCTGGAAGCCTTTGCCGACGCCTCCGGGGTTGATGGCTTCAACCTCGCCTACGCCATCAGCCCCGGCAGTTTCGAAGATTTTGTCCGCTGGGTGGTGCCGGAGCTTCAGGCGCGGGGGCGCATGCGTCGGGCGGACGGTACGTCACTCACCCTACGCGAACGCCTGCAGGGTCGCGGGCAGCAGCGGCTGCGCGACGATC
>NZ_JAQGFU010000230.1:0-6249 GCF_030078455.1 Klebsiella sp. Ech2A
GCGGTGGGCCATGACAAACTCTTTCGCCAGCTGCTCCAGCGGTTTCCCGGTCCTGGCGACTTCCTCTTTCATCATCTCGGCAAAGCCGTCGGAAAGGGTGGGGCCCGGCAGCACGCTGTTGACGGTGACGCCGCTGCCGGCGACGTATTTCGCCAGCCCGCGCGCCAGCGACAGCTGGGCGGTTTTGGTCACTCCGTAGTGAATCATGTCCGCCGGCACGTTGCGCGCCGATTCGGAAGAGATAAACACCACCCGACCCCAGCCCTTTTGCACCATCCCCGGCAGCAGCGCCCGCGACAGGCGCACGCCGGACATCACGTTGGTCTGCCAGTAGTTTTCCCAGGTTTCGTCATCGGTATCATAGAAATCCTGCGGGCCATAGATGCCGGCGTTGTTGACCAGAATATCGATGCCGACCAGCGCCTGCAGCAGCTGATTCACGCCCTGGGCATCGCTCAGGTCGGCGACCGCCGGACGCGCGCTGGCGCCCGGGACTTCATTTTGCAAACGGGCGATGGCCTCGTTAACGCTGCGCTCGCTGCGTCCGTTAATCACCACCTCCGCGCCGCTCTCCGCCAGCCCTTTGGCGATGGCAAAGCCGATCCCCGCGGTTGATGCGGTCACCAGCGCGACCTTCCCCGATAAATCAATCTTCATAACCCTGGCCTTAATGTGTAAGCAACGGACCATTAAGCGTAGCAGCTGACGCCGGCGCAGGGCGGGGAGAGAGGTTGCAAGGTGTTAATAGCCCGTCTGCTTATCGACCAGATTTTTCAGCGGCAGCGCCTGCTGCTGGCGCTGAATATTTTCCAGCAGCTGGCGGGCGATCACCTGCGCCGGGGCGATGGAGGCGATATGCGGGGTGATGACCACCCGCGGATGCGACCACAGCGGGTCGGTGTCCGGCAGCGGTTCGACCGGGAAAACGTCCAGCAGCGCGCCCGCCAGCCGGCCGCTGTCCAGCGCCTGCAGCACGTCGAGATTCACCATGTGCTCGCCGCGCCCGCAGTTGATCAGCACCGCGCCTTCCGGGAGCTGGTCGAGCAGGGGCCGCGCGAGGATGCCGCGGGTCCGCTCGGTAAGCGGCAGCACGTTGATCAGCGCGTCCAGCTCGCCGAGGAAGCCGGCGGCCTGCGCATCGCCGTGGTAGCAATGCACGCCCGTCAGCCGCTTTTCGCTCCGCGCCCAGCCGGAGACGCGGTACCCCAGCCCGGCAAGGCGGGTAGCGATGTAGCCGCCGATTTCACCGAGCCCCATCACCCCGACGCGAAAATCGGCGGCGGCCCGCTGCGGGTAGCCCTGCCATACCCGCTCGCGCTGATGCGCCAGCGCGCGGTCAAAGTGGCGCTGAAACCACAGCACGCCCCACAGCGCGTATTCGAACATCCCGTGACGAAAATCTTCATCCACCACCCGGCATAGCGGAACCTGGCTGGCGAACACCGCTTCGGGAAGGTGGTCAACCCCGGCGGAGGCGGCCTGGATAAGCTTTAGCCCCGGCGAGCGGGCCAGCAGCTGAGGGTCGGGAAACCAGCAGCTGGCATACTCCGCGCGACCTGCCGCCGGATGGTCGGGCAGGACCGCCGTCACGTGGGGAAAAAGGCGCAGCGCGTCGCAAATCTCGCGGGCGTAGTGTGGGTCATTGCAGTCGACAACGATAGTCAGGTTCGGCATAGGCATTACTCTTTATAAGCGGTGTCGAGGCGGTTAAGGCGGCGCAGCCACGCCTGCCAGACCTGCTGGCGCTCGTGCTCCACGCCCATCAGCTGTTCGCAGGCGTGCTGGCTCAGGTGCGCCGGGATGAGGTGAATCGCGCTGAGCGGGGCGAGCTGGGCGGTCGCCATCTGAATTTCGCAGGCGCGGTTGAGGTAGTACATGATGTAAAACGCATCGGCGACGGTGCGCCCGACCGACAGCAGCCCGTGGCTCTGCAAAATCATGGCGATATTATCCCCCAGCGAGCGCTGAATGCGCGCGCGTTCGTCGAGGTCAAACGCCACCCCTTCATACGGGTGATAGCCGACGCGCTGATAAAACTCGGTGCTGATCTGGTTAAGCTGCAGCAGGCCGTCCTGGCAGGCGGCGACCGCCATGCCCGGCAGCGTATGGGTGTGGATCACGCAGTGGGCATCCTCCCGCGCCATATGCACCGCGCTGTGGATGGTAAAACCGGCCGAGTTCGCCGGGGCGGAGCCCTCCACCACCTTGCCCTGCATGTCGACGACAATCAGATTGCTGGCGGTCACCTCGTCGAACATCATGCCGAACGGGTTAATCAGAAACCGCGGTTCGCCGTCGCCGGGCAGGCGCACGGAAAAGTGGGTATAGAGGGTATCTTCCCAGCCAAACAGCGCCGCCAGGCGGTAGGCGGCGGCCAGATCCTGGCGCAGTTCACGTTCAGTAGCCATTTATTGTACTCCCATAAATTCACGGATGCGGGTCAGCCCCGGATCGCCGGCGCCGTCGCGGATGCGCCGGGGCGGCACATCGCTCACCACCACGCCGTTCTCCATCATCACCACCCGGTCGGAAATGGATAGCGCGAAGTCCATCTCATGGGTGACGATCAGCATCGTCATCCCTTCGCGGGCGAGAGACTGGATTACCTTCAGCACCTCGCCGACCAGCTCCGGATCCAGCGCCGAGGTAGGTTCGTCAAACAGCATAATGTCCGGTTTCAAGGCCAGCGCCCTGGCGATGGCAACGCGCTGCTGCTGGCCGCCGGAGAGCTGCCAGGGGTATTTTTCGCCATGGGCCAGCAGCCCGACGCGATCCAGCAGGTAGAGGGCCTGCTCCTTTGCCACGTGGCGATCGGCGAGCTTGTGATACAGCGGGGCCAGCATCACGTTGTCGAGCACCGTGCGGTGGGGAAAGAGGTTGAAGCTCTGGAAAACCATGCCGATCCGGCGCACGCCGGCGCGCATCTGCGGCTTATCGACGATCGCCGCGCCTTTCAGGTAATCCTCGCCGTAGAGAATAATCTCCCCGCCGTCGAGGCTTTCCAGGGCGTTGATGGTGCGGATGAGGGTGGTTTTGCCCGACCCGGACGGCCCGATGATGCTGATGACCTCGCCGTTGTTGACCTGCAAATCGATGCCTTTCAGCACCTGATGCTGGCCCCAGGATTTTTCGATCGCCCGCAGATCGAGGGCCGGTGGGCTGCCGCTGGTGGGCTCGGCCTTCACCGCCTGCGGCGGCGCTTTCAGGCCCTGGCGCAGGGCCTCGCATTCGGCGTCGTTGAAGGTTGGCGGGCGCTTTTGCTGAATATCGAGCCGGTTTTCCAGCGCCCGGAACAGCCAGGTAAATATCGTCACCACCATCACGTAGTAGACCGCCACCGCCAGCAGGGTCTCCATCACGAGGAAGTTCTGCGCGTACAGGCGCTGGCCGGTAAGCAGCAGCTCCGGGAGCGAGATCACCGACAAAATCGAGCTGAGCTTAATGATGGTGATGTATTCATTAATCATCGTGGGCAGCGAGATGCGGAACGCCTGTGGGATAATAATCAGGCGCTGAATGCCGATAAAGCTGAAGCTTAAGGCGTGGCCGGCTTCGCTCTGTCCCTTCGCCACCGAAATTAATCCGCCGCGATGAATTTCCGCCATATAGGCCGCCTCGGTGACGGTCATCGAGACCAGGCCGGCAATAAACGGCACCCCGAGCAGCGGCTGGGTGGCCGGAAAGAGCTGCGGCAGGTTATAGACAAACACCAGCAGCACCATCAGCGGCACGCTGCGGAAAAACCAAATATAGAGTTCGACGGGAACCTTCAGCCAGCGCGGGCCGGAGAGTTTCGCGCAGGCTAAAAGAAAACCTAATACCAGGCCAATAAACCACGACAATGAACTGACGACGATGACGGTAACGCACGCCTGCCAGAATGCCCCAATGCTAAATAACGAGAAAAAGTATCCCCAATCGAACTCCATACCGACTCCTGTTGCGCATTGGCGTGATCGTATTTAATCGATGCGTTCTAAGTTGTATTTCTTGATGATGGCGTCATATTTGCCGTTGGCTTTTAAGGTGGCTAACGTTGATTTAATCGCCTCCACCAGTTCGCTATTGCCTTTGCTGACGTAAATCCCCAGCGGCAGGGGGTAGACCAGCCGGGTGGAGCTAATCGCCAGCCGTCCGCGGCTCTTATCGACAAGAATTTGCGCCGCCGGAGCGATCTCTAACTGCGCGCTAATATTTTTCGATATCAGGGCCTGGGAGACTTCCGGGGCAGTCGGGAACTCCTGAATGCTGATGGCCGGTTTGCCGTTTTTCAGGCAGTACTCGTCGGAGTGATTCTTCAGGCTGGCGACCCAGCTGGTGCCCTGCTGCAGCCCCACCTTGACGCCGCACAGGTCGTCTTCCGTTTTCGGCTGAATCTCGCCGCTCTTGAGGGCGATAATTGACGCGCCGGAGAGGGCGTAAGGCACCGCATCGGCCTGTTTAAGGCGCTCCGGCGTGATGTACATCCCGGAGATCACCGCGTCATATTTCTTGCCAATCCCTAAGATCAGGCTGGTGAATTTGGTATCGATCAGCTGCGGTTTGGCCTTCAGCTGCTCGGCAATCAGCGCGGCGAATTCCGGGTCGAGGCCGACGATATTGTTATTGCTGTCGTAAGATTCAAACGGCGGATAGGTCACCTCCATACCGACCTTAAATACGCCGTCCGTCAGCAGCTCTGCGGCCTGGGTCAGCGGAGAAAAGCAGGCGGCGACGGCGATGCCCACCGCCACACGGCGCGAGAGCTTATGGAGCGTTTTTTTCATCATGTATCCTCACGGGTTAGTAACGGTTTTTTGCTGGGCTTGTTTTTTCAGATGACCAAAGGTGTTGGTGCCTCGGGCGCGTTCCGGGAGCTGCAGCTCGCCTTTGTTGACCTTTTCGCGCAGGTAGCGATAGGTCTGCAGCGCCTGGCTCCACATATGCTCGCCAATGCTCAGTTCCTGATAGTCGCTGGCCTCTCCGGCGGCTAAAAAGCTGGGCAGCGGGCGGATCAGGGTGTGGTAATCGCAGGCGAAGAACAGCGGGAAGGAGTAGCGCTCCTGCGGCACCTTGCGGACACGGTGGGCTGTAGCAACAAACGTGCCAGCGCTTAGCACTTCCAGCATGTCGCCGATATTGATAACAAAAGCCTCTTCTCCGGCGGCGCTCTTCGCCGGCGGCGCGTCGATCCAGGCGCTGTCTTCATTCAGCACCTCAAGGCCCGGCTGGTCGGCGAGCAGCAGGGTGAAGCACTCGTAATCGGTGTGTGCACCAATACCGGGAACGTCTTCGGCGCTGGCGTCAAAGGGGTAGTGGATCAGGCGCAGCTTCGACGGCGGGCAGGTCACCATCGCCTTGAAATAGCCCTCCGGCAGGCCAAGGGCGAGGGCGAAGGCGTCAAACAGGCGATGGCCGAGGGCAAATACCGCTTCATAGTAGGCCAGCACCCGGGACTGAAACTCGGGCAGCTGCGGCCACTCGTTGGCGCCAATCAGCGGCGTTCCGGCCAGCACGAACGGGTGGTCATCCGCGGCCTGAAAGCCAATATCAAACGCTTCTTTGTGGTCCGGCTTGCCGGAGCCGTAGATCTCTTCCCCTTCCGGGACGTAGCCTTTGTGGCTGCGGGAGTGGCCGATGTAGTACTCCATCTTTTGCTCCATCGGCAGGGCGAAGAGCCGTTTGGCCGCCGTGCGGATCCCGGCGATCAGCTCGGGGTCAATGCCGTGGCCGGTGATGTAGAAAAAGCCGACTTCCCGCGCCGCTTTGCCGATGGTGTCGGCGACGGCCTGGCGCTTCGCCAGACTGTCGCTGGCCAGATCGCTGATATCGATGGTCGGTAACTCGGTGAAAGAACTTTTTGCGACGTTCATGGCTGCGGATCCTTTTCGGTTAGCGATAAAAACTCGGCAAAATGCTGCTGTTCATGTTCCGCCATCCACGCATTCAGCGACCACAGATCGGCCACCGGGACGTTGGTAAACGGCAGGTGGTGCAGATAGCCGTCGGGGCCAAACTCGGGGGTCAGCGTGGTTTGCTGATACCCGCGCCGGCGCTGCGACTGCCAGATCTGCTGCCAGAAGCGCTGCTGAAACTGCAGCGCGGCCTGATATTCCGGCGCCGCCGGATGCGGTACCTGCGGCCCCTGGTCGTAGCCGGCGCGGGCCTGAACGTGGTGGACACGATCGATAAAGGCGCTGAAATCATCGCAGGGGTCATCCAGCAGACGCTCGCTCACCACCAGCCCGTGGCTGACTCTGGAAATTATCC
>NZ_JAQGFU010000231.1:0-6222 GCF_030078455.1 Klebsiella sp. Ech2A
GGTGTCGAGCCCGGCGATTGCAAAGAAGAAGCGGGCGATGGCGAACAGATAGATCAGCGTAACCAGGTCGCCCAGCCCCGCCATCGGCGAGTCAACGGTGACCACCGGCAGCGCGGTGGCGATGGTCAGCATCACGCCGACCATCACGTACGGCATCAGGCGGAATACCCAGCCGGAGGCGTCGGGGCCGATACTCTGGCGCCCCAGCAGCTTGATAATGTCCCGATACTCCTGCAGCACGCCCGGCCCGCGGCGGTTATGCAGACGGGCGCGGGCAACGCGGGTGATGCCGGACAGCAGCGGCGCGGCGGCAAACAGCACCAGCGCCTGCAACAATGCAACGAATACGCTCATTCTCAGGCTCCTCGTGAAATGACAATAACCACCAGCACCGCCAGCTCAATCAGCGCGACGCCGCGCAGCAGCGCGGGCGCGGAGCCGCTGTGCCAGCCGGGGATCAGGCGTACCGGATTCAGCCAGTGGCGCAGCTTGAGCAGCGGGGCAAAGGCCTCTTTGACCGGCATCGCGAAGCCGTGGGCGGTCACCACCATCGATTTTTCATGGTCGTAGCCGCAGACCCAGGCCGCGCCGCGGGAGCGCGACGGCAGGCGGTCGCCTTTGAAGAACATCAGCAGCAGCAGCGGCAGCAGCGGGCAGGCAATGAGCAGAATGGCGATCGGCGGCTGCGATACCACGCTCGCGACCTGAGCCTGGGCCGGCACCACGCCGCCCACCAGCGGCAGAAGCCACGGCGCGGCCACGCCGCCAATCACGCAGCAGAACGCGGAAAGCACCACGCTGAAGGTCATCAGCCGCGGAGCGCAGGTGGCGTTTTCCGCCTCTTTACTGCGCGGCGCGCCGAGGAAGGTGACGCCGTAGACTTTGGCCATGCACATCACCGCCAGAGCGCCGGTAATTGCCAGGCCCACCGCCAGCAGCGGACCCAGCAGGCGGCCGATAAACGCCCCGCCGGTGCTGAGCTTAAAGAACGACTGATAGATAACCCACTCGCCGGCAAAGCCGTTCAGCGGCGGCAGCGCCGCCATCGCCATCAGGCCCACCAGCATAGAGAGCGAAATCAGCGGCATTCTTTTGCCGATGCCGCCGAGCTTTTCGATATCGCGGTGGCCGGTGCGGAACCACACCGCCCCGGCGCCAAGGAACAGCGTGGTTTTAAACAGACCGTGGTTGATCAGATGATACATCCCGCCGATAAAGCCCAGCACCATCAGGCTGGCGTTATCGAGAGCCACGCCGGTGACGAACGCGCCGAGCCCCAGCAGGATGATGCCGATATTTTCCAGAGTGTGGTACGCCAGCAGGCGCTGGATGTTGTGCTCCATCAGCGCGTAGAGCCCGCCGATAAAGGCGGTGATCATCCCCAGCACCAGCAGCAGCACGCCCCACCACAGCGGCGGCACGCCGCCGGCCAGGGAGACCGTCAGGATGCCGAACAGGCCCACCTTCATCACCACCGTAGAGAACAGCGCGGCGGCCGGCGCGCTGGCGTCGGCATGGGCCTGTGGCGCCCAGCCGTGCAGCGGAATGACTCCCGCCAGCAGCGCAAAGCCCCCCAGCGCCGGGAGCCACAGCAGCATCTGCTGCGGGGCGCCGGCGGCCAGCAGGCTAATCTGCGCCAGATCGAGCGTGCCGTAAAACGACCACACCAGCCAGCAGCTCCACGCCAGCAGCAGCGTGCCGAAGCGGCCCAGTGCAAACCACAGCTTGCCGGACTGCGCGCAGCCGGTGAGGAAGGCGCCGCACAGGGCCATAATTTCCGCCATCACCACCAGGCTGCCGAAGCTGGTCGTCACGACGGCGCAGGTGGCGGCCGCCAGCAGCAGGTTGACCAGCAGGCCGTTCGCTTTTACCTGCGGATGGCGGTGCCAGGCGATATTAAATAACGAAATCGGCAGCGCCGAGAGGCCGATGGCCAGCAGCCACAGGGCGTTAATTCCGCTAATCCGAATCGGCAGGGAGAGTATCTGCAGCACGCCGACGCTCACCCGCCCCGGCATCAGCAGCGTCCCCATTCCGGCGACGATCAGCATCGCACTGGCCACCGCCCCGCCGATCCCGGCGATCGCGCCGCTGAGCGGCTTTCTCAGGCTAAAGAGCAGCGCCAGCACGGCGCTGACGGCGTACCAAACCACCGCCTGATTGACTAAAGAGATGATGTTCACTTCACGCCCCCCTGTTGCGCCTGAAACAGCGACAAATCGCCGAGGTCGGTATTAAAAGTCAGCTCGCGCTTGCGCCTGCTGGCCTGGGCGATATCGCGGATATCCACCAGCAGCAGCGCCTTTGTCGGGCAGGTGCGCACGCAGGCGGGCCCCTGCTCATCGAAGTGGCACAGATCGCATTTCACCGCGATGGCGCGCACGCCGGGTACCCAGTCGAGCAGCGAACTGACGCGGGCGGGCGCGGGCGGCGCGGCGGGTGCCATTGGCGTATTCGCGTTTGCCGGAATATCCAACGGCCGGCTGCCGGAAAATTCGATCGCGCCAAACGGGCAGGCGATGCCGCACAGCTTGCAGCTTACGCACAGGCTTTCGTTTAGCTGGACCGCGCCGTCGATGCGGTTAATGGCGTTAACCGGACACACCGCGGCACAGGGGGCGTCTTCGCAGTGGTGGCACATCTGCGGCGCAGATTCTTTTTCATTACGCATGACCTGCAGTCGCGGCATCGCCTGCAGGCCCTGCTGGCGATGCGTCTCAGCGCATGCGGCTTCGCAGGTGCGGCAGCCGATACAGACGGTGGAGTCAGCAATTACAAAACGGTTCACCGGGTCTTCCTCGGGTGAAAGTCATTTTTGACGAAATCAGGTGGTGCAGATGTCATTTTCGACACTCGTCGACACCTTGCGCTTAGTGGACCCGCTGCAGATGGCTTAAATCCACCGGCTGGTCCTGTTCCATGGCCTCATACAGACGGTCGTACACGGTCGCCACGATCGCCAGATAGTGCTCCAGCACCTGCTCGCGGGAGCGGTTGCTGATGCGCCCGTCGATGGTGCCGTCGGAGGCCAGCGTCGCCTGCGCAATCAGGCGCTTATCTTCGCTATTTTTGCTTTGTACGTAGTATTCGATGGTGTGGCTGTTAAAGCCCTCCGCCAGCGCGACAAACACCTGAAAGTGGCCGAACAGCACGAAGCACAGCTCTTTGTCCGGCGCGCAGCTCATCGCATGATGCAGGCGCGCTTTCGACAGGGTGATGCCCTGAACCAACGAGTTGCAGTAGGTGTGCCACTGCTCCTGATGCTGGCGGTGACGTTCGGCGATGTAGTCCGCCTTTTCACTTATTTCCCAAATAGTCATCTCGGATCCCCCGGTTGCATGAGATGCACTGCAGAAGCATTTTCCATGCCAGTTTTTATGTATTTGATATTTAAGTAAATTAATAAAATAAGGGGCCTTCGACGACATGTCGATGACGTCATCAGGCCATCGTCATCGACAGTTTCTCCCGCTATACCGATGCCCTGGCATCGTTATTGCATATACGGTCAATTACGGCGATGTGGAGGCCACCATGCACGAAATCACTCTTAGCCAGCGGGCGCTGGAAATTATTGAACAGCAGGCGCGGCAGGCCGGCGCGCGGCGGGTCAGCGGCGTGTGGCTCAAGGTCGGGGCCTTTTCCTGCGTCGAGGCCAGCGCGCTGACCTTCTGCTTTGAGCTGGTGTGCCGCGGCACGCTGGCGGAAGGCTGCGAGCTGCATATCGCCGAGCAGCAGGCCGAATGCTGGTGTGAGTCCTGCCAGCAGTACGTGACGCTGCTCTCTCAGCACGTGCGGCGCTGCCCGCAGTGTCAGAGCGACGGGCTGCAGATCGTGGCGGACGATGGCTTACAGATTCAGAGAATAGAAGTGATCCCTGCCTGATTCGGCCGGGATCGCGGCGGCCGACGCGCGAGCGCGGCCAGCACAGACACAACGTGCAGTATGACGGGATAGACCAGGAGTAAAACTATGTGTACCACCTGCGGCTGTGGGGAAGGCAACCTTTATATAGAAGGTGACGAACGCAACCCCCATTCGGCGTTTCGCAGCGCCCCCTTCGCACCGACCGCGCGCCGGCCGATGACCATTACCGGTGTCAAAACCGACGGCTTTACCCCCAGCCGCTCCGCCGAGGGCGACCTGCACTACGGCCACGGCGAGGCGGGCACCCACGCGCCGGGAATAAGCCAGCGTAGAATGCTGGAGGTTGAAATTGACGTGCTGGAGAAGAACAACCGCCTGGCCGCCCGCAACCGCGCCCGCTTTGCGGCCAAAGGCCAGCTGGTGCTGAACCTGGTCTCCAGCCCAGGCTCCGGCAAAACCACCCTGCTGAGTGAAACCCTGCTGCGCCTGAAGGCGAAAAGCGCCTGCGCGGTGATTGAAGGCGACCAGCAGACGGTCAACGACGCGGCGCGCATCCGCGCCACCGGCACGCCGGCCATTCAGGTCAACACCGGCAAGGGCTGCCACCTCGACGCGCAGATGATCGCCGAGGCCGCTCCGCGCCTTGAGCTTGCCGATGGCGGCATCCTGTTTATTGAAAACGTCGGTAACCTGGTGTGCCCGGCGGGCTTCGATCTCGGCGAGCGGCACAAGGTGGCGGTCCTGTCGGTAACCGAAGGTGAGGATAAGCCGCTGAAGTACCCGCATATGTTCGCCGCCGCCAGCCTGATGCTGCTGAACAAAATCGATCTCCTGCCGTACCTCAACTTTGACGTTGAGCAGTGCCTCGCCTGCGCCCGCGAGGTGAACCCCGAGATTGAGATAATCCTGCTTTCCGCTACCAGCGGCGAGGGCATGGAGCAGTGGCTCAGCTGGCTGGAGGCGCAGCAATGTGCATAGGCGTTCCGGGACAAATTTGCGCCATTGAGGGCAGCCAGGCCAGGGTCGAGGTCTGCGGCATCCAGCGCGAGGTCGACCTGACCCTGGTGGGCGCCGTCGACGAGCAGGGCCTGCCGCGGCTCGGCCAGTGGGTGCTGGTGCACGTCGGCTTCGCCATGAGCGTCATTAATGAAGCCGAGGCCCGCGACACCCTCGCGGCGCTGCAAAATATGTTTGAGGTCGAGCCGGACGTCGGCGCCCTGCTGTTCGGCGAGGAGCGATAATGCGTTTCGTTGATGAATACCGCGCGCCGGAGCAGGTGCTGCAGCTGGTGGAGCACCTGCAGGAGCGCGCTCGCCTGCTGCCGCATACCGCCGCCCGCCCGCTGCGGATTATGGAGGTCTGCGGCGGCCATACCCACGCCATCTTTAAGTTCGGTCTCGACCAGCTGCTGCCGGAAAATATCGAATTTATCCACGGCCCCGGGTGCCCGGTCTGCGTCCTGCCGATGGGCCGCATTGACGCCTGCATTGAGATTGCCGGCCGCCCGGGGGTTATTTTCTGCACCTTCGGCGACGCGATGCGCGTCCCGGGAAAAAACGGCTCCCTGCTGCAGGCAAAATCGCGCGGGGCCGACGTGCGCATCGTCTATTCGCCGGTTGATGCCCTGAAGCTGGCGCAGCAGAACCCCGACCGCAAGGTGGTGTTCTTCGGGCTCGGCTTTGAAACGACCATGCCCGCCACCGCGCTGACCCTGCGCCAGGCGCGCGAACGCGGCGTCGATAACTTCTTCTTTTTCTGCCAGCACATCACCCTGCTCCCGACCCTGCGCAGCCTGCTCGATACGCCGAACAACGATATCGACGCCTTTCTCGCCCCCGGTCACGTCAGCATGGTCATTGGTACCGAAGCCTACGGGTTTATCGCCAGCGACTACCGCCGGCCGTTAGTGGTGGCTGGATTCGAACCTCTTGATCTACTGCAAGGCGCGGTGATGCTGGTTGAGCAGACAATAGCCCGGTGCAGTCAGGTCGAGAACCAGTATCGTCGCGTGGTCCCTGATGAAGGTAACCCCCTGGCGCAGCGGGCGATTGCCGAGGTGTTCTGCCTTTCAGGCGACAGCGAGTGGCGCGGGCTTGGGGTTATCAGCGATTCCGGCGTACGGCTGACGCCTGAGTATCAGCGTTTCGACGCCGAAGCCCATTTTCGCCCGACGCCGCAGCGCGTCTGCGACGACCCGCGAGCCCGCTGCGGCGAGGTGCTGACCGGGCGCTGTAAACCGCATCAGTGTCCGCTCTTCGGCCAGGTCTGTAATCCGCAAAGCGCGTTCGGCGCGCTGATGGTCTCATCAGAAGGCGCCTGCGCCGCCTGGTATCAATATCGCAGTCAGGAAAACGA
>NZ_JAQGFU010000232.1:0-6219 GCF_030078455.1 Klebsiella sp. Ech2A
GGCCAGCAGCGCCAGGGCGAGGAAGACGCCGCGCATGCCCCAGCCGGCGGTAAGCAGACCGCCGATCCAGACGCCCGCCGCCGGGCTGACCGCCAGCGCCAGGCCGATAAGCGAAAAGAGGCCGGCGAGCCGGCGGCCGCTAAAACGGTCCCGCAGGATCGTCTGGCTGACGACCGACCCGGCCGCGGCGCCGAATGCCGCCACGATCCGCGCCAGCAGCAGCAGCCTAAAGTCCGTCGCCGCCAGCGCCATCGCGCAGCCGAGGGCGTACGCCGCGATCCCCGCCAGCATCGCCGGACGGCGGCCGTAGAGATCGCTGGCCCGCCCCCAAAAAAGAACGCCGATCGCAAAGCCGATAAAATAAACCGCCAGAGTTTGCGCCGCCTGCTGCGCGCTGACGGCAAAACGGACGCTGATATCGGTCAGCGCCGGGCTGTAAATGGTTTCCACCATCTGCGGAAACATCAGTAATGCGGTGACCAGCACCGCGGCCGAACGCCCGAACATATCCACCTCCTGATAATAAGAGGCGCTATTGTAGGAAGGCCGGGAATCGGACATTATAAACATAGTGACTATATATATCGGAAATCGGACATTATGGCGTGGCTCGATGCGCATGCGGCATTCAACCCGGATACGCTGAACAAAACGGTGGTTGGCGTCCGTTCGGCGCTCGGCAGCCACGACTCCGGCAGCCACCGGCACAACATGGCGCAGATACTGTTCACCCGTCAGGGCTGCGTGCGCCTGACCCTCAACAATGGCGCGCTGCTGTGCCTGCTTCCGCCCACCCGGGCGGCATGGATCCCGGCGGGCGTCCCCCATCGCGCGGAGATGAAAAGTATCGTCGACTACCGCTCGGTGTGGTTTCAGCCCTCCCGTTTCCCCGATCTCCCCGCGCGTCCGGCGATCCTCAACGTCGGCCCGCTGCTGCGCGAGCTGCTGGAGCGGACGGCGGCAAGCCCGTGGGAAAGCGATTGGGAGAGCGGAAGCGGCTGGCACCTTGCCGCCCTCTGCGCGGCGGAGATTAGCGCGGCGGCCCATGAGCCGATGATGCTCGCCCTGCCGCAGGATAAGCGCCTGGCCGCGCTGGGCGGTCAGAGCCTGCCGCCGACGTTACGGGCGCTGGCCGCAGAGTGCGGCGCCAGCGAAAAGACCATCAGCCGCATTTTGCGCCGCGATACCGGGATGTCCTGGCAGCAGTGGCGCCAGCAGTGGCGATTGATGAAGGCGGTGGAGCTGCTGGCGACGGGGAAGCGCATCACCGACGCCGCGCAGGCGCTGGACTTCGCCAGCGACAGCGCCTTTATCTACTTTTTCCGCACCATGACCGGCATGACGCCGGGACGCTATCTTTCGTCGTCGGCGGCGGTTTAGCGCTCGCGCTCCGGCGCGAACGGCGGCAGCTTCTGGAAGGGGTTCTGCAGCCCTTCGGACCACGCCCGGCGAATGGTCGTGAAGTAAGGATCGCTTTCGGTGATGCGATGCTGCTCGGCGCTGCTCAGGCTGCCGCTGCGGTAGAGCAGCGTATCCAGCGGCAGGCCGACGGAGAGGTTGCTGCGCAGCGTTGAATCAATGGAGATCAGCGCGCAGCACATCGCCTGCTCCAGCGGCGTGTCGATGGTCAGCACCCGGTCGATAATCGGTTTACCGTACTTGCTTTCGCCGATCTGAAAATAGGGCGTATCGCGCGTGGCCTCGATAAAATTACCTTCCGGGTAGATGTGGAACAGGCGGTGCGCCTCCCCCGCCAGCTGGCCGCCCAGCAGCAGGTTACAGTTAAAGTTGGTATTGCCGCAGTTCTGCTGGTTGCTGCTGTCGCGCTGAATAACCTCCTGCAGCGTTTTGCCAATCAGCATCGCCGCATCATACATGGAGCTGACCTGCATCAGGTTAGGCTCCTGCTGGGTGCGAATTCGCGCGCTCAGCAGGCTAATCACGCTTTGGGTGGTGGCCAGGTTGCCGGCGGACTGCAGCACCAGCACCCGTTCGGCCTCCTGCTCAAACACATGAAGCTTTTTAAAAGTCGCAATATGATCCACGCCCGCATTGGTGCGCGAATCTGACGCGAATACCAGTCCATCCGCTAAACACATGGCCACACAGTAGGTCATCGTTCTCCGTTCCTGCCTCTATTGCTGCTGCGCCTGTTGAGAATGTTCGCGCACTTCAGCGTTGGTTAACATAACTTCCCCGCCGCCACCCAGACGGGTACCGCGCACCGGACAGGCGTCAAGATAGTCCAGCCCGGTCGCCAGCCGCAGGTGCTGATTCAAGTTACGGGTATTATTGGTAATATCAAACGATTTCCAGCGCCCGTTGAGCCACACCTCCGCCCAGGCATGCATCGCCACGTGCTGCGCGTTATCGCTATAAACATAGCCGCTAACGTAGCGCGCCGGGATCGCCATCGCCCGACAGCAGGCGAGGAAAACGTGAGTATGATCCTGGCACACGCCCTGCGATCGCGCGAAGGCGTCGGCGGCGGAGTCCTGCACCTGGGTGGCGCCAGGGGAGTAGGGCATTTTGACCAGCAGCTCCGCCATCAGCTGATTAAGGCTCTCCTCCGGCTCGTCGGCGCGATAGAGGCCGCGGGCGAACTCGCGGATCCGCTCGTCGGCGCGGGTCAGCGGCGTGCAGCGCAGGAAGACCAGCGGCGAAAGCAGCTCCTCTTCGTCTCCCCCGCTCTCTTCATCCTCCTGCGCGATATCGACGATCCCGCTGGCGCGGATCGCTATCTCCTTATGCGGGTTATCCAGCGTCAGCACGTGCAGCACGTTGCCCCACGCGTCGGTGGTCGCGATGCTGGCGCCGTCCGGCAGCGTCAGCGTCCAGGAGGTGATTTTTTGCCGGCCGGAGCTGCGCGGCGTCAGGCGCAGGTACTGAGTCGAAAACTTGACTTCTTCATCGTAGCCGTAGCGGGTCAGGTGGTCGATAACCAGTTTCATAGCGCCTCCAGATAGGTTTGTCTGATGCTGTCGGACAGGGCGTTAATTCGCGCCAGCAGCCCGTTGAGGTAACTCTGCAGATCGGCGCTGGCCAGCTCTTCCCGGGTGCTGAAACGCAGATCGACGTTAAGCTGATGCGCCAGGCGCAGCGGCAGATGGGAGCGATCGTTGGCGATATGCTCCAGCTGGCCGACCAGGTCGGAAATGGAGGCCCTGAGCGAGCGCGGGACGTCGTCGCGTAAAATAAGCAGCTCCATCACCGTCTCCCGGCTTACCGGCTGGCGGTAGATGCTGTTGTAGGCTTCGCGGGCGCTGACCGCGTTCAGCAGCGTATCCAGCCGGTAGTACTCGCGTACCGGATCCGGGTCGCTGCTCAGCTGCTGATCCTTGACCAGCAGCAGCTGGGTGGTGGCGTAGGCGCGTTCAATCAGCGTGCCGATGCCGATAAAGCTGAGGGCGTCGTTGCGCAGCAGGGTGCCAAGCACCGCGCCGCGAAACAGGTGTACCCGCTCTTTTACCCACTCGAGGAAACCGTCGCTGCCGAGCTCGCCGATCCCCTGCTGGCGCAGCCGGCGCAGCTCAATGCGCGTCGCGTTAATACACTCCCATACCTCCGCAGAGAGGCTGCCGCGCACCGCGTGGGCGTTATTCCACGCCATCTCGACGCAGCTGTAGATGCTGCCGGGGTTGTTGCCGTCGAGGGCAAAAAAGTTGAACAGGTTGCCCATCGAGAAGCGCGCGTGGCGCTCCTGAAACAGCTCGTGGGTCTGCGACAGGTTCAGCGGCAGGGCCAGATCCCGCGCCTGCTGGCTATGGCGGGGGATCATCGAGAGCTTCCAGGTCACGTCGAGCACCCGGGCGTAGCTTTCCGCGCGCTCCAGATAGCGCGCCATCCAGAACAGTTCACTCGCAGTACGACTTAGCATGATTCGTCATCCTCCATCACCCAGGTATCTTTGGTGCCGCCGCCCTGCGATGAGTTCACCACCAGCGAGCCTTCCGTCAGCGCCACCCGCGTCAGGCCGCCGGGCACCAGGCGAATCTCCTGGCCGGAAAGCACGAACGGGCGCAGATCGATATGTCGGGGCGACAGGCCGTCTTCGACGAAGGTCGGGCAGGTCGAGAGCGCGAGGGTATCCTGCCCGATGTAGTTGGCCGGGTTTGCCAGCAGGCGCTGGCGGAACGCTTCGCGCTCCTCTTTCGCCGAGCGCGGGCCGACCAGCATGCCGTAGCCGCCGGCGCCGTGCACTTCCTTGACCACCATCTTCTCGAGGTTGTTCAGCACGAACTGCAGGTCTTCCGGCTTGCGGCACTGCCAGGTCGGGATGTTGTTGAGGATCGGCTGTTCGCCAAGGTAGAATCGGATCATCTCCGGCACGAAGGGGTAGATCGATTTATCATCGGCGACGCCGGTGCCGATCGCGTTCGCCAGCACCACCCCGCCCGCCCGGTAGACCGACAGCAGGCCGGGAACGCCGAGCATCGAATCGGCGCGGAAGGCCAGCGGGTCGAGATAGGCGTCGTCGACGCGGCGGTAGATAACGTCGACCCGCCGCGGCCCCTCGGTGGTACGCATGTAGACAGCGCCGGCTTTAATAAACAGATCGGCGCTCTCCACCAGCTCAACCCCCATCTGCTGGGCAAGAAAGCTGTGCTCAAAATAGGCGCTGTTAAAGCGCCCCGGCGTCATCACCACCACGCAGGGATCGTCCACGGGAGAGCTTTCGCGCAGGGTTTGCAGGAGATAGCCCGGGTAGCGCTCCACCGGCGCAATGTGGTGCTGCTCAAACATCTCCGGGTAGAGGCGCATCATCATCTTGCGGTTTTCAAGCATATAGGAGACGCCCGACGGCGTGCGCAGGTTGTCCTCCAGCACGTAATACTGACCGTCGCTGTTGCGCACCATATCGACCCCGGTGATGTGGGCGTAGATATTATTGGGCAGATTAATTCCCTGCATGCAGGGCTGGTACTGCTCATTGGCCAACACCTGTTCCGCCGGAATAATCCCGGCGCGCAGGATATTCTGCTCGTGGTAGATATCGTAAAGGAAGGCGTTCAGCGCCTTCACCCGCTGGCGGATGCCGCGATCGATGCGCCGCCACTCGGCGGCGGGAATAATGCGCGGTACGCTATCAAACGGGATCAGCCGTTCGGTCCCCTCGCCTTCGCCATACACGTTAAAGGTGATGCCGATGCGGTGAAAAAGCAGCTCCGCCTGCTCTTTTTTTTGCCGGATAGAGAATTGATCGGTGTTGTGAAACCATTGCCACCAGGCGTTATAGTGCTGGCGCTGCTGTCCCTCGACGGTAAGCATCTCGTCATAATAATGCCCGTCAGGAAGCGTTATTTTTATCATGGCCGTCTCCTCCGGTTGTACTCACTTTGGGGTAACCCCGAGAAGAGATAAGCATTAATTATGCCAGATCGCGGCCGGTGACGTCGCTGTGCAAGCCCGCAGCCTCGCGCCGCCTGATTGTGCAAAAAACAACCCGTTATTTTCCTTATATTTCGCCCGGCCTGCACCACAATGAGGCACGGCAAACCGCTTTGCGCCATTACGGCGAGAGCGCCTCCAGCCAGGCCGCATAGTGCCCAGGCCAGTCGACGGTGGGCGTGCCCGGACGCCCCATCGCAAAGCCGTGACCGCCGCTGGCGTAGCGATACAGGCTGACCGGCACCTGATGCTGGCGGCAGGCGTCGGCCATAATCAGGGTGTTGTGCGGATCGGACACCGGATCGTCCAGCGCCTGGGTCAAAAAGCAGGGCGGCGTGTGCCCGTTCACGTAGGTCTGCACCGACCAGGCGCGGTCAACCTCCGGCGAGGCGTGAGGCCCGGCGAGGATCCGGTGGGTGGCGGTGTGGCTGTAGGGCGGCTCCAGCGAAATAACGGGGTAGATCAGCGCCGCCCCGTCGGCGCGGGCGGGGAGCGCATCCGCCGCGTCGAGCGGCGGATAAGAGGCAAAATCGGCCCGGCAGGCGGCCATGCCCAGCAGGTGGCCGCCGGCGGAAAAGCCCAGCAGGCTGGCCTTCCGTTCGCGCTGGCGTATAAGGCGCAGCGCCCGCTGGGCGTCCTGCAGCGGCGCCAGGCCCCCCGCCGTCCAGCCTTCGCCGGGCAGGCGGTAGCTCAGGACGTAGGCGGTATAGCCGCGGGCGGTGAGCCAGCGGGCGGCGGGCCACGCCTCCTTCGCCATCTCAATACGCCGATAGCCGCCGCCTGCCGCCACCAGTACGCCGTGGCCGTTGGGTACCGCCGGCCGCCATACCG
>NZ_JAQGFU010000233.1:0-6189 GCF_030078455.1 Klebsiella sp. Ech2A
GGCGGGGATGACCCCGCGGACATTTCTGCGCCGCTTTCAGAAAGCGACGGGCGTGCGGCCAACGGAGTACCTGCAGCAGGTTCGCATCATGAAAGCGCGGGATGCCCTGGAGTTAACCGGGCGTTCGGCCGACCGTATTGCCTGGGAAGTGGGATATACCGATCCCTCAGCCTTCCGCAAAATTTTTCGCAAAATTACCGGCGTAACGCCGGGCCAGTACCGGCAGCGTTTTGGTCTGGAATAACGTGGCCTGGCGCTGCCCCGGCTTAATTTTAATTAGCTGACAAAACCGCCAGGCATATTATTTAATTGCCTCTGCGCAAGAACTTAAGCAGGAATGCTTATAAGTTGATGCTTTCTTTTCCCAATTGTATTATTATCACAACAATATTCTTATTATGACAAAGGCTGTTAAATGTTCGACGTAAAAATCCGTGAAGTTAGTCACGAACTATCTGCCAAAGAACGGAATGTCGCCAATTACATCATTGAAAACAAACAGTCATTGAAAAGTATGAGTATTCAGATGCTGGCTAAGGTAAATGGCGTAAGCACCACCACTATTTTACGCTTATGCCACAAGCTAGGTTATCAGGGGTTCAGCGATCTTAAAATTGATTTGATGACCTCATCCAGCACGCTAACCAATAATAAATTCCTCCAGGAAGATATTTGCCTCGATGATTCAGTTGAGGCTGTCAATGCTAAAATCCTGCAAATAGAGAAATCATCAATCGATGAGACGCACGCGCTTGCTAATGCCGGCACGCTTCTTGAAGCCAATGAGCTGATCAGGAAAAGCCATAAAATTGTTATTTATGGTGCCGGCAGCAGCGGCCTTGTGGGAAAAGAGCTTGAATACCAGCTAATCAAAATTAAAAAAGATGTCAGCTGTCATCTGGACTACAGTATTCAGTTTAGTATTGTTAATACCCTGGATGAAAACGATCTGCTGATTATTATCTCACATTCGGGTGAAAACCAGGAAGGCGTCATGCTCCTGACCCTGGCGCAGCAGCTCGGCGTGCCCTCCATTGCCATTACTAAAATGGGGCAAAGCCGTATTTCTACCCTTGCCGATATCGTCCTGCACACGGTTTCTACGGAAAGCGTTTCGCGCCTGATACCCATCCGCTCCAAAATGTCGCAGCTGGCGGTGATTAACATGCTGGTGACCAATCTTTTCGTCCAGCAATATGACGAGCGCTTGCTCAAACAAATCCAGATGCGCGCCGAGCGTTTTTATCGTCAAAATCATAAGCCCTGAAGCGACCGCCGCGAAGCCGATCGCCTTGCGCGGCTGAGCATCTCCCCCAACGCCGTCGGTGTTCCGCCGCTCCCCGCGCCTTAAGCTCGCCCTATTCCTCACTCCCCGGCCGGAAAGCGGCTTCTGAAAGCTCAAGCGGACTCATTGCCAAAGAGCGATCGTTATCACATATCGGTCAAAATAGTGTTTCATGGTATTTCCTTAAGCCAAAAGTAATAGTATTACTATGATTAAAGAAAATCACAGTAATAATGTCACAAAAAAAAGGAAAGCTATGTCTGCCGAACTTCCCGTCATCTTGATAAGCCACGGCCCCTTTGCCCAGGGAGCCCTCACCTGCGCGGAGATGCTCATTGGTAAGCAAAGTCATGTTTTGGTTATTTCCATCGAGGAAGAGAGCAATATCAACGACGTGCGCGCGCGGCTGGCCGAGGCCTATCGTGCGCTAAATAAAGAAAATGGCGTTCTCATTCTGGTTGATATGCTGGGCGGATCGCCCTGTAATTTAGCCAGCGAGCTGGTATTAACCTATGATGACGTTGTTTTATTCTGCGGGTTTAACATTCCAACGCTGCTTGAAGTCTTTAACAACCGCGACCAGCCGCTGCCTGCGGTTAGCAAACTTATTGCTGAAGTATTTCCGCAAAGCTGTTTCAACGTCGGGGATATTTTAAACGAAGAACGGCAGCAAGCCGCCGATCTCTAAGGGGAATATCATGCCAGTTAATGTTGCAAGAATAGACGACCGCCTTATCCACGGCCAGGTAATTACAACCTGGGTAAAAAATCATGATATCGAGCAGGTACTGATTATTAACGATAAGGTCGCAGGCGATAAAGTTCAGCAGTCGGTGCTGACCATGTCCGCGCCCCCTGAGCTGAAGGTCCTCGTTTTTGGAGTACAAAAATTCATTGATGTTCTGAAAAAAACGGAAATAAAGAAACGCACTATGCTGCTATTCACCAATAGCATTGACGTGAATATTCTTGTGGAAAATGGTTTGAAAATTACCACCCTCAACGTCGGCGGTATGCGGATGCAGGAGGGGCGTAAAAGCCTGACCCGCGCGGTTGCCGTTACTCCAGAAGAAGAGGCGGCGTTTAAATCCCTTATCGCCAAAGATATTACCGTAGAAGTACAAATGGTGCCTAAAGACCCCGTTATTGAGCTTCACACGTTACTTAAATAAGTACCCGGAACATTTATTTTATAATAAATGAGGAATATCAAATGTTAATTGAAGCTCTTTTCGTCGCTATCTGGGCAGGTATTTGCTCAATGGATGATGTGGGTCCGCAGATGCTTCGCCGGCCTCTGTTAACCGGCACCGTTGCCGGTATTATCATGGGCGATACGGTCCAGGGACTGGCGATCGGCGCCACGCTTGAGCTGATGTGGATGGGTATCGGGAACGTTGGCGCCTACTCCGCCCCTGATATTATTGCGGGCTCTATTATCGGCGTCGCTTTGGGGATTGCCTCCAAAGGGGGGATTGCCGCAGGGATTGCGCTCGCGGTCCCGGTCTCTATTTTATGCCAGCAGCTGCTTATCGTATGGCGCTCTTTCGCCAGCTTTCTTAACCTGTGGGCAGAAAAATCGATCCATGATGGCAACTACCGCGGGCTGGTTAAAGTTCATTACTTTTCCACGCCGCTGTGGTTTTTAATTCGCGCCGTACCCTGTTTTCTGGCGATCTACTTCGGCGGCGATCTGGTGAGCAAAATTTTAGCGGCGATCCCTGAAAACGTTTTAACCGGTATGGGCGTCGCATCAAAAATGATCCCGGCCGTGGGCGTCTGTATCCTGCTATTGATGTTATTAAAAGGCAGAATGTGGTTTTTCTTCCTGCTCGGTTTCATCCTGACAACGTATTTGAAGCTGCCGATTATTCCTATCACCTTTATTGCCCTGGCGTTTGCCGTTTTGTATGACATGGCCTACACCAACGGAATTAACAACGCTAACAATACGACACCGGACGAAAAAAAATCCGCCGCGACATCTGAAGAAGAGTACGATTTATGAACACCGAAAATACCTGTCCAGACGTTAATGAAGAAGATCTTCCCTGCGAACGAAAACTCAATAAAAAAGATCTGAATCGTATTTTTTGGAACCTGCAAACAATGTCATTTTCATATAACTATGAAAAATTGCAAACTATCGGCTTTGCGCATTGTATGATCCCGGTTCTTGATAAACTCTATGCCCAAGCCGATAAAGAAACGCGAATCAAGGCGATGCAGCGCCATTTCGAGTTTTTTAACTCGCAAATAAATACCGGGGCTCTTATTTTAGGGGTCACCGCCGCGCTGGAAGAAAAGACCACCGAAGAAGAAAAGGATGCTGTGGTTTCCGTTAAGGCCGGATTGATGGGACCGCTTGCGGGTTTAGGTGACAGCCTGCTCAAGTTTACCTGGCTACCCATCTGCGGAAGTATTGGCGCGGCCTTTGCTCTGCAGGGTAATCTCATTGGCCCAATCCTGATGTTTCTTTTATTTAATATCGTCAACATTGGCACCAAATATTTCTTTATCCACTATGGCTATAACAAGGGCGTCGATTTAATAGAACAGTCGAAAAACTCAAATATTATTCAGAGAATTACTAATATCGCCAACGTTGTCGGGGTTATGGTGCTCGGTTCTTTAATCGCCACGACGGTCAAAATATCGACACCGCTGGTTATTGCGGTAGGTGAACAGACCATCAAAGTGCAGGAAATGTTTGATAAAGTTACGCCTAATTTATTAACCCTGCTTTTCTCTTTAGGCGTGTTCTTCCTCGTCAAAAGGCTGCGCGGGAAATATACCGTATCACTCATTATTTCGATGATGGTGCTTGGCGTTATATGTTCAACTTTCGGTATTTTAGCCTAAGGATAAAAAATGAGTTTATGTCAGACCCCGTCAGTATGCAGAAATAATAAAAATTATCTCACGCTTTCTTTTACCGCTCCCGCGGAAAACGTAGCGCTGTACTGGACCAAAGATAATGATGTTAAAACAAAAGAGCGCTACCTTATTACTCAACATGCCGTCAGCCCCTATGAGCTGGAGGACCCTTTACATGCCGAGCAGCGGATCTATTTTATTCTGGAGCACAGCGGCCAGCCGGTACTTTTCGCCGAACGAACGCTGCCGGTTTCTGGATTAAATAACTTCCGGGATTTTGGTGGTTATCCCGCAGCCGGGGGGAAAACCGTAAAGTGGGGCATGCTGTTTCGCTCCAACCATTTGTACAACCTCGATCGGCAGGCATTGGCCTACATCCAACGCCTTAACATTCAGTCAATCATCGATTACCGAAGTGAAAATGAAATCGCTAAAAGCCCGAACGACCACGTCGGTGAAAAGAGAACCTACCATTTAAACGCAACGGCACAAACGGCGGAGCTGGCGGCACAGTTCTCTGCCGAACCCAGTAATGAGGATCGTGCTTTAATCGAAAGCGTGATACGGGACATCCCCGCAGAATTAATTAATGGTCGAGGCGAACAGGTTTTAGAGCAATATCGTAACTTTGTGACCAGCGAAAAATCTAAGCGTGCATTTAAGCACATGATCGATGTGCTGCTCGATCCCCGTAACGCGCCTAATATCCAGCACTGTCGTGGGGGAAAAGACCGCACCGGTTATGGCGTTCTGCTGGCACTATCGATGCTCGGCGTATCCGAAGAGGATATTATCGCCGATTATATGGTCACGCAGGCTAATCGCATGGAGCGTAATGCTATCAAAATGGACGCCTACCGAAAAATAACCGACGATGAGGACGTCCTTGCCTATCTTCATACGTTAATCGATACCCGTGAATCCTTTATTATTGCAGTATTTAACACCATCAAAGCCCATTCCGGCAGCGTAGCTAACTATATCCGCAGCGAGCTGGGCTTTTCACAACAGGCCTTTGAGCAGATGCGGCAGAACTATTTAACCGATGATTAACGGGTCCGCTATTTGTCAACGCGCCCGCGGCGCTGGCTCAGGATCGCCGCCGGAACTGCACCATCCGGTCAATCACGATCGCGCAGATCAGGATCGCCAGCCCCGCGAGTATGCCTTTACCCTGGGCTGCGTACTGCAGCGCGGAAAGGACATCTTCACCTAACCCTTTTGCGCCGATCAGCGCTGCAATAACCACCATCGACAGGCTCATCAGCACCGTCTGGCTGACGCCCGCGAGGATCGCCGGGCGGGCAATCGGCAAATCGACTTTAAATAGCATAAACCCCCGCCCGGCGCCAAAGGCCAGGGCCGCCTCCCGCACGGCGGGCGGAACGTTGGCAATACCAAAGGCCGTCTGGCGAATCACCGGGGCGATGCCGAAGATGATAGTGGCAATAATCCCGGCGGTCTTACCGATACCGAACAGGGCGATGATCGGGATCAGGTAGACGAAGGCGGGCGTGGTTTGCATAAAATCAAGGACCGGTCGGATAACGGACGCCACGCGCCGGCGATAGCCGCTCCAGATGCCGAGCGGGATGCCGACGGCGACGGCGATAAACGACGCCGTCCCCAGCAGCGCAACGGTTTGCATCGCTTTGGTCCAGTAGCCGAAAGCGAGGATATAGGCCAGCCCCACCCCGACGCCAAATGCCAGCCGCCAGCCGCCGCGCTGCGCGGCAAAGGCGAGGAGCACGATAAACACCACCGGCCACGGCGTGGCGATCAGCGCATATTCCAGGGCACCCAGCAGCGCATCGATGACCCGAGATATATGCTGCGCGGCGGGAGCAAGGGCGGCGGCCAGCGACCCCATCCCCTCGTCAATCCATCGCGATGCGTTCGACGCCAGCTCGGGTAACCCGGCGGGGTTGAAAATCTGAGCGGGGATCGCGCCAGCGTAGTTTAAGAGTGCCATCGGCACGATCGCCAGCCAAATCAGCGCCGCGAAGAGGGCAGCGCCGGTCGAACAG
>NZ_JAQGFU010000234.1:0-6144 GCF_030078455.1 Klebsiella sp. Ech2A
GAGTCGAGTCCGCCTGCGAGCAGCTTTATCAGCTGGTGGGGGCCGGAACCAGCACTATCGAATCCGTGCCCTGCGCCGTGGCGATGGTTGAGCTTGCCGGAACCGACCCTAACCGCTGCGCCGTGCTTTGCGCCAACCTCGGCGGCGATACCGATACCATCGGCGCGATGGCCACCGCCATTTGCGGCGCGCTTAACGGCATAGCGGCCATCGATGGCCGACTCAAAGCGCGTCTGGACGAGGTCAACAGGCTCGACTTCACGCGCTACGCCGACACCCTCGGCCGCTACCGCCGGCAGCGGGAGGCGCAATGAATAGCCGCCAGCTGAGCGATAAGCTCGCGACCCTCACCGCCGTCAGGCCGGTGACGGTTATCGGGGCCGCGGTGATCGACGTCATTGCCGACGCCTACGCCCTGCCGTGGCGCGGCTGCGATATCGAGCTGCAGCAGCAGAGCGTCAACGTTGGCGGCTGCGCCCTGAATATTGCGGTGGCGCTAAAAAGGCTGGGCATCGCGGCGCAAAACGCCCTGCCGGTCGGCGAAGGGGTGTGGGCGGAAATCATCCGCAATCGCCTGGCACAGGAGGGGATAACCAGCGTTATCATCCGCGCCAGCGGCGACAACGGCTGGTGCCTGGCGCTGGTGGAGCCGGACGGGGAGCGCACGTTTATGTCCTTCAGCGGGGTCGAAAACCAGTGGCGCGACGACTGGCTCACGCCGCTCAGCGCCGGGCCCAGCGGCCTGGTCTATCTTTCCGGCTACCAGCTGGCCTCCGCCAGCGGCGAGCGGCTGGTGGCGTGGCTGGAGCAGCAGCGTGAGGTCACGCCGTTTATCGACTTTGGTCCGCGCATTGCCGATATCCCCGAGGCATTAATGGCGCGCCTGATGGCGCTGAAGCCGCTGGTTTCCGTTAACCGTCAGGAGGCGCTGATTGCCGCCGAGGCCAACGGCTTCTCCGCCGAGGTGAGCAAGTTCGGCGCCGCGTGGCTGAAGAAGTACGGCGCTCCGCTGATCGTTCGCCTGGATAAAGAAGGCGCGTGGTATTTCAGCCCGCAGGCCTGCGGAGAGGTCGCGGCATTCCCGGCGACGGTGGTCGATACCATCGGCGCCGGGGACAGCCACGCGGGCGGCACCCTGGCCGGACTTGCCGCCGGCTGGAGCCTGCAGGAGGCGGTGACGCTGGGGAATGCGGTGGCGGCATGGGTGGTCAGCCATCGGGGCGGCGACTGCGCCCCGGATCGCGAAACCCTACTCCTCGCACACAAAGACGTATAGATCGCTGCGGCAGTAGCTGATGCTGTATTCGATAGGGTGCTGGTGCTGATCGAGGGCAACCTGCTTGATCACCAGCACCGGGATCGCGCTATCCATCTGAATGTGCGACTGAAACTCGGCATCCGGCATGCGGGCGCTGACCCGGGAGCGGGGGCGCTGGGGTAGGATCTGCCGGCTGCGGAAGTAGTCGTACAGCGAGACGCTGATCGCCTCAGCGTCGGGGATAAGGTGCGCGGGCACCCACGACTCCTCGAGCGATACCGCCGCGTCATCCACGTAGCGAATGCGCTTGAGCATAAACACGTCGCTGCCGGCGGCAATTGCCAGCTGCTGCGCGACCTCCTCCGGACATTTGACGATCCGCTTGTTGACCCACAGGGTGTCGGGCTTTTTGCCACGCAGCACAACCTGCTGGGTAAAGCCGCGCGCCTCCTTCAGGGAATATTCGAAAATATTGTTAACCCGGGTGCCGTAGCCCTGGGCGCGAGTGACCACGCCCTCATCTTCCAGCGTTCGCAGCGCCTTGCGCACGGTGATGCGCGACACGCCGGTGAGCTGGCTCAGATCGCGCTCGCCGGGCAGGATATTGCCGTTTTCCAGCCAGCCGCTGCGCACGGCGTCTTTGATGGTGTCGGCAAACCTGATATACAGCGGCGCGTTATCCTTCGCGGCCATGCGTTCAACGAGCTGGTGAATCAACCGGGTATGCGCCTGTTCCATTTGTCTTTTCCTGACTGAAATCTGGCGTCAGTATATCAGGCTTACCACCAGGCGTGGAAATGATGCACCGGGCCAATCCCCTGCCCCACCTCCAGCGAATCCGCCTGCGCCAGCGCCGCCGAGAGCCAGCCTTTGGCCTCGGCGACCGTTTGTCCCCAGTCGCCGTAGCGCGGGCGCAGCGCGGCCAGCGCGGCGGAGAGCGTACAGCCGGTGCCATGGGTATTTTTGGTGAGGATCCGCGGGGCGGTGAAGCGCTGCTCGCCTTCGGCGCTAAAGAGCCAGTCCGGGCTTTCGGCATCGTCGAGATGGCCGCCCTTCATCAGCACCGCGCCGCAGCCCAGCGCCAGCAGCGCCCGGCCCTGCTCGAGCATCTCTTTTTCATTGCGCGCGTGCGGCGCGTCCAGCAGCGCCGCGGCTTCCGGCAGGTTGGGCGTTATCAGCGAAACCTGCGGCAGCAGCCGGGTGCGCAGCGTCGCCACCGCCGACGCTGACAGCAGCGGATCGCCGCTTTTCGCCAGCATCACCGTATCTAGCACCACGTTGGCGATCCGATAGCGCGCCAGCCGCTCCGCCACGGCCTCGACGATATCCGTCTCCGCCAGCATGCCAATCTTGGTGGTATCGATACGGACGTCGCTAAACACCGAGTCCAGCTGGGCGGCCACAAAGTCAGGCTCGATGCGGTACACCGACTGCACGCCGCGGGTATTCTGCGCCACCAGCGCGGTGATCACCGAGCAGCCGTAGGCCCCGAGGGCGGAGAAGGTTTTAAGATCGGCCTGAATTCCCGCGCCGCCGCTGGGATCGGTGCCGGCAATCGTTAAGGCATTGATTCGTTTCATTGCAGCTCCTCCCCGTACAGCGCATCAAGGAACGCCGGGGTAAAGCTGCCCGGACCGCCCTGACGGGCAGCCAGCCCGCCCGCCAGCTTCATCAGGCCGCAGGCCGCCGCGACGTTTTCCAGCCGGTCGCCGGGCAGCGCCGTACTGGCGGCAACTACCGCAGACAGGGCGCAGCCGGTGCCGACGACCCGGGTCATCAGGGGATCCCCGCCGCTGACGGCGCGCGTGCGCTGGCCGTCGGTGACGTAATCCACCTCACCGGTCACCGCCACCACCGTGTTCAGCTGACGCGCCAGCGCCCGGGCGGCCGGCAGCGCCGCCGCCGCGGTATCGGTGGTATCGACCCCGCGCCCGCCGCCGCTCATCCCCGCGAGGGCCATAATTTCCGAGGCGTTGCCACGAACGGCGGCCGGCTGCAGGGTTAGCAGATCGCGGCAGAATTCGCTGCGCAGCGTGAGCGCGCCGACCGCAACCGGGTCCAGCACCCACGGCTTGCCCGCCCGCTGCGCGCTACGGACGGCCGCGCGCATGGCGTCGGCGCGGTCGACGGTTAAGGTACCGACGTTAATCAGCAGCGCATCGGCGATGGCGGCAAACTGGCTGGCCTCCTGCGGGTCTATCACCATCGCGGGAGAAGCGCCAATCGCCAGCAGGACGTTGGCGGTGAACGTCTGCACCACGTCGTTGGTCATGCAGTGAATAAGGGGGGAGTGACGGCGAAAAAGGTGTCGCAGATGCGCGATATGCGCGGGGTTCAGTGGCTCAGCTTGCATCGTTTGCTCCAGCCAGGCGATGAAGAAGCAACGACCTTGTGGTCTCTGACTTCCCTACGCTGGCATTATCCAGATCAGGTGGTACGGGTATTTCTCAGCCTTCGCAAGGAAGGGCACCCCGAGTCATGTAGATTGAATATCTATACTTTTTGCCAGATTAGGGGAAGTGGCTGGCTGATGCAAGCGCGCCCTTGTGGTTATCGCCTCTTCGCCTTAAAAAGGTATCTGCCCCCTCACCAAACTGGAAAAAGCAGCCGAAGCACCTTTAATTTGCATTCCATTTTCATCGTAAAGGAATAAATAGGCTGGTAATGACATTCCTGCCTCCTTATTTGGTTAATTTTCCATTTCTATCAATAAAAAACTCATGAACGTACTTTTTATCATTTAACCCATAGTTGATCGCATAGGTGTGATTATTCTTCCATTTAACATCGATGCAATTATCTGGATAAGAAGAATTTGATTTATTATAACCAGAGCTAGCCACTGTTTCTATTTTACCGTTTTCACTTGTATCAACAGTGTAATAGTTCAATACATCTTTATTATCTGCACTGAAACAAAGATGTTCGCCATTGATAAATGTCGTTCTGGGGTGTGGTGCAGGATTACCGCCAGGGCAACCGGAAAGAAGGAAAACTAAAGGTAGAATAGTTAATCTCTTCATGCCGGAAATCCCTTCATCACACTTCTGTATCTTTGGAGCAATAAGTAATCAGACTCTTTAGGCTCATAATTTCGTAGCGCAGGAAGATAGGTGTATTTTCTGAAGCCATAAGTTTGCAATAACCAATAATCGCTAACTAAAGAGGCTTGTTGTTCTAAACTGTAATACCGAATGTCAGCTTTATCCAGGCTGTAGCTGTAATCAGCAAAACGGGAAAATAGTCCCCTTGTTCGAACAAACATTCCGTGCTGTGCTTGCCATACGTGCATCATCTCATGCCGCCGGGGTTAATATGTGTTCCCGATGTTGCGTTAATCCTCTCATTTACAGGCATTCAAATCCCCTCTGATTTGTAATGATATCGGTCATTTATCGTACTCCTGTGCAATCAAATAGAAGAAATATTTTTTCCGGGAAAGTTCTGATTATCAGCTGGTCAATGCAACTCCGGATGACAAAAGATATTGTCCTGATGCGCTTCTGATGACTGTGGATTTAGAACCGCTTAATAGGCCATACAAGTTAACTTAAGCCCTTCGGTTTTAAGCGCTGCCCCGGCGCGAGAGTCCGGACTTTCAGAGCTTTCCCTAAAATCTCCATTCCTGATAACGACCGCACACATGTACGATTGACTCTTAAAGCCAGACAAAACACATAGAATAATGGAGGGGGCGATAATGGTCATAAGGGAGCGACGAATGACTGGGTTTTATAAAGTAAACTCGCATAGCGTTGATCTGAATGCGACTGACGCATTGAATGATAAAGATTGTGACCAACCGGCCTTTAATCGTCTTTCCGCTAACACGGAGAATAGCCCTGGAGTCAAATCGTTGCGGCCAGTAGCGACAAAACTCTGGTAGTGGAAGATTAAAAATGATGAAAAAAGCACTCATCTTCACCATGGCTGCGGTTCACTTCGCTTCTTATGCTGACGATCTCGGCTGCGCTTCCGTTGGTGCGTCAATGGAGTCATCCCTGTTTGACGCTATCTCAAAGGATTTAAAGATTGATCCAGCCGCTATTCAAAGAGATAAAACGACGGCAGAGGTAATCAATACGTCGAGCGTGTCAGAACTCTATGCAGAATCGCTGGCTAAAAGGGACCATAAAGAAAATATTGATAAGGGCCAGACGACAATCCCCGTGAGGGATTATCTCTCCAGCTACTATGAGAATAGTGCTCAATCCATTACTGCAAAATATACCTACACCAACATCCGGGGTATGAAAGATATATTCATTGCCTCCAGCCTTATGAATAAAGATGAATGTTCCATCAGGTTTAATGGATACCTTATCCTCGCCAGAGAGTTTTAATTCCCTAATGCATAGGCAGGACCAAATGCCGGGCCACATGGATAAGCTTGCATTCTGATTGAATATCGTTACCCCGCAATTGCCCCGATTGATATCCCCCGAGGCCGCCGGGCGCGGGGGATTTTTTTGGCCATTTCCCCGACAGCCCCCTGCGCTTCCCGCCCTGATTTCCCTGCCCTTTTGCGCACATCTCGATTTGCTTTCCCCACCGCCCGGGCACAAGATTAGCAGTGGGAATAATGATTTTCGCAGATAACCATCCGAGGTGGGCTATGTCCGTTTATCACCATGCGCTGGTGCTGATTAACAGCAGCATTGACGGGGTTCCGCTGCTTCAGCACGCGGCTAAAATGGCCGAAGAGAGCGCCATGAAGATAACCATCGCCCACATCAGCACCGACTATCGGGCGCTGAACTACGTTTCCGACTGCCTGATGGATGATGACGTCTCGCAGGAGGTTATCCAGGCCAAAGCCCTGCTCAACGAACTGGCGACCACCGTCGCCCTGCCGGTGCAGACGCTGGCGCTGGTCACCGCCCGCC
>NZ_JAQGFU010000235.1:0-6102 GCF_030078455.1 Klebsiella sp. Ech2A
ATACCGGTCAGCGGCAGGTCGATCCCCTGACGCGCCAGCAGCTGCAGCGAGCGCAGCTTGTCGCGCGCGCGGGTAATGGCGACGGATTCATTCAGCGGATAGCTGCCCAGCAGCTCGAACTGGCGCAGCGCGGCGGTACCGTAATAGGTAATGGCCGAGCCGATGCGCGGGATCACCGCATCGAAATGCGGCAGCTGGCGGCCTTTATAGTGGATCGATGAGGCCACCGGACTGACGTTCATATAGCAGGAGAGCGGATCGAGGATTTCCACCTGGTGGCCGCATTTGTGCGCGGCTTCAGTCAGGCGGCGACATGAATAGAGCGTCCCATCCCGGGATAATATGGCAATTTTCACCCTGCACCTCGGCAAAAAGGCCCGTTCAGACGGGCCGTTGATAGCTGACAAGTCTCAACATTCGCGCTGGCCTGACGCAACGCCCGGATGCCAGTCCGGCTGCAGTTTACACGCAATCAGCGCGTTGCCCAGCCCTGCTTATGCAGATAGTCGAGAATAAACGGGCGGCTCTCTTTAATGATGGTGCGGCGGATATGGTCGCTCCAGGTATCCCGGCGCGCGTTGCTGCTGCGCGACAGGTAGTACTGCGCCAGCTGCTCATCATACTGGGCCAGCAGGTCGTCATCGACCGGCTGATAGCCGTTTTCATGGACCAGCATCGCCGCCGGCATGCGCGGCTTGACGTCCGGATTATCGGCCGGCCAGCCGAGACACATGCCAAACAGCGGCAGAACGTGCTGCGGCAGGTTCAGCAGCTCGGTCACCGCCTCAATGCTGTTGCGAATGCCGCCGATATAGACCCCGCCAAGGCCCAGCGACTCCGCGGCCACCAGCGCATTTTGCGCCAGCATCGCGGTATCGACGGCGCCAAGCAGGAGCTGCTCCGCGAGGCCCAGTTGGGCGTCCGGGCAAATCTGCAGCAGGCGGTTAAAGTCGGCGCAGAATAGCCAAAACTCCGCCGCCTGCACCACGTGCTGCTGGCCGCCGCTCATCGCCGCCAACTGCTCGCGCAGGCGCGGGTCGGTAATGCGAATAATCGAAGTACACTGTAAAAAGCTGGAGCTGGAGGCTCCCTGCGCGCTGGCAATAATCGCCGCGCGCTGCTCCTCGCTGACCGGTGCGTCGGTAAAGTGGCGAATGGAGCGGTGGCTACACAGCAGCTCAATGGTCGGCGTCATCTCGTTTTTCTCTGTCTGACAATGAAGAAGGTTTTTTTTTGCTTTCGGTTAGCTGGGGAGCAACGATCTTCGCCATCCGCCATACCAGCGCGATGGCGGCCGGGATCATCAGCAGGACGCCGGCAAAGATCATGATTAGCGCAGCGGTTGGGCTGGCAAAAGGCGCCGGCAGCTGCAGGTACTGATTAAGCGAGAGCCAGGCCAGCGTCAGCAGTACGATGCCGACGATCTCTATCACCAGAACGCTTTTGGGTAACACAGCGGGCGATCGCATCGCTCTCCTCCGGTCCGTGGGCTTAGCGCGGCGAAGCAAAAAATCGTCGCGCAACGAGGTTAGTATAACGGTTTAAAAGCAAAGTCATTTATCAAACATAGCCTTAAACCATCGAAGCAAAAGGCAGAACCTTCTTTTACTCGTTGGCAGAACGCGGCATCATAGCGGTCATTCGCCATCCGGCTGAGATTTAAGGAGAGAAATAATGTTTACCGTAATTTTTGGTCGTCCAGGTTGCCCCTATTGCGTCCGTGCCAAAGAGCTGGCTGAAAAACTGACCAACGAGCGCGACGATTTTAACTACCGCTACGTTGATATTCACGCTGAGGGCATCAGCAAAAGCGATCTGGAAAAGACCGTAGGTAAACCCGTTGAAACCGTGCCGCAGATTTTTGTCGATCAGAAGCACATCGGCGGCTGCACCGACTTTGAAGCCTGGGCCAAAGAGAACCTCGGCCTGTTTGCCTGAGACGGTTTAATGCTCCGATGAGTTGCTGCGTCTGGTATCGATCCAGGCGCAGATAAACATAAAGCACAGCGCGCCGAGCGCGCACCAGAATACCGCGCTAAACAGCCACGCCAGCTCCTGCCAGAACGTCCGTTGAGTAACAAAGAAAATCCGCATCATCGCCAGGCAAACCGGCGCCGCCAGCATTGCGCCGACCAGCGGCAGTATCACGCGTCGTCCCGGAGAGAGAGAGCTCGCCAGCGCGCCGGGCAGCAAAAAAAGCAGCAGCCCGAGCTCGGGGTTACCGCCAGCCCGAAAGGCGCCTTTCATATGCAGCAACAGCAATAAACAGACCACGATAAACAGAAAAAATCCGCAGACGGCACCCGTCCAGGCACGCTCAGCTTTCACAACATCCTCCTGATTCTGCCTCTAACCCACTTCCAATTAGCCCAGTCAGATAAAGCATTCTGGCAATCCATGCCAATAAAGGCTCCCGCCGGAGTAAATACGATTGTGACTAGCCGCAGCATCCAGGAAGGATTAAACTATCGACTATATTTTTGCCGGTTATAACGGGATGCCAGAATAGGGTTCGGGACAACGCGAACACTGGAGCAACCTTAGACCAAATAACCATTTCCTTCAACAACTTACTAGTAAATGAGAAGTTGGTTTTCGTGAATATAAACGTCGCAGATTTGTTAAACGGGAATTACATCCTGTTATTATTCGTTGTCCTTGCACTCGGTCTCTGTCTCGGGAAACTGCGCCTCGGGTCAGTACAACTTGGTAATTCCATTGGCGTTTTAGTGGTTTCCTTATTATTAGGCCAGCAGCATTTCAGTATTAACACTGATGCGCTGAATCTGGGCTTTATGTTGTTTATTTTTTGCGTCGGCGTCGAAGCCGGCCCCAACTTTTTTTCTATTTTTTTCCGCGACGGGAAAAACTATTTGATGCTCGCCCTGGTGATGGTCGGCAGCGCGATGCTGCTGGCCTTAGGGCTGGGTAAAATCTTCGGCTGGGATATCGGCCTGACCGCCGGGATGCTCGCCGGCGCCATGACCTCCACGCCGGTGCTGGTGGGCGCTGGCGACACGCTGCGCCACTTCGGCCTGCCCGCCGACCAGCTGGCGCTTTCGCTCGATCATCTGAGCCTCGGCTATGCCCTGACCTACCTGGTTGGCCTGGTGAGCCTGATCGTCGGCGCGCGCTATATGCCCAAGCTGCAGCATCAGGATCTGCAAACCAGCGCCCAGCAGATTGCCCGCGAGCGCGGGCTGGATACCGACTCCAAGCGCAAGGTCTATCTGCCGGTGATCCGCGCCTATCGCGTTGGCCCGGAGCTGGTGGCCTGGGCGGACGGTAAAAATCTGCGCGAGCTGGGCATCTACCGTCAGACCGGCTGCTATATCGAACGCATTCGGCGTAACGGTATTCTGGCAAACCCGGACGGCGATGCGGTGCTGCAGAAAGGGGATGATATCGCGCTGGTGGGCTATCCGGACGCCCACGCCCGCCTCGACCCCAGCTTTCGCAACGGCAAAGAGGTCTTCGACCGCGATCTGCTGGATATGCGCATCGTCACCGAAGAGATCGTGGTGAAAAACCACAACGCGGTGGGCCGCCGTCTCGCCCAGCTGAAGCTGACCGATCACGGCTGTTTCTTAAACCGCGTGATCCGCAGCCAGATTGAGATGCCGATTGACGACAACGTGGTGCTCAACAAAGGCGACGTTCTGCAGGTCAGCGGCGACGCGCGACGGGTAAAAACCGTGGCCGACCGCATCGGCTTTATCTCGATTCACAGCCAGGTCACCGACCTGCTCGCCTTCTGCGCCTTTTTCATCGTCGGCCTGATGATCGGGATGATCACCTTCCAGTTCAGCTCGTTCAGCTTCGGGATCGGCAACGCCGCGGGGCTGCTGTTCGCCGGGATCATGCTCGGCTTCCTGCGGGCCAACCACCCTACTTTCGGCTACATCCCGCAGGGGGCGCTGAATATGGTGAAGGAGTTCGGCCTGATGGTCTTTATGGCCGGGGTCGGCCTGAGCGCCGGCGCCGGGATTGGCCACGGCCTCGGCGCCGTCGGCGGACAGATGCTGGCGGCGGGCCTGGTGGTCAGCCTGGTACCGGTAGTTATCTGCTTCCTGTTCGGCGCCTACGTTCTGCGCATGAACCGCGCAATGCTGTTTGGCGCGATGATGGGGGCGCGGACCTGCGCGCCGGCGATGGAGATTATCAGCGACACCGCGCGCAGCAACATTCCGGCGCTGGGATATGCGGGAACCTACGCAATAGCCAACGTGCTGCTGACCCTCGCCGGGACGCTGATTGTCATCATCTGGCCAGGGCTTCAGTAATTTTTTGCGAAAAAAATGCGCATCGGCAGAACTTTTCTTACGGGCATCAGTCATAAGTAGTGCCACTGCTTTTCTTTGATGTCCCCATTTTGTGGAGCCCATCAACCCCGCCACTTAGGTTCAAGGTTGATGGGTTTTTTGTTGCCTGAAATTCACACCTTTTTAAATCAGCTAGTTAGAACATTAGCTTGATGCAGGAGGCGACAGAATGGCGGCAGCGCTTTTGGCATGCTGCCATAGGTCTTTGTTTTATGCCGTTTCAATCGCGTACAACAATTCAACCAAATCAACCGCACCAACATCATCCCAGCGCAAATAACTCGACAAAGAACTAGTTCCTGAATCTCTGCCTAAAACTCGCTGACAAATAGCCTGGTGATCAACAGATGCTGAAACCCACACGCTCCCACCCTGCTGACAAAAGTAGGTAGAACCTTTCAAACCGTCCCGCTGAATGCGTTTCTTCCAGCTATCCACCTGCTGCGTTGTCACTCTTAAACTCATATGCCCCCCTAAATAAATCAAGCAATCTCAGATGATGATCCCATAAGATACAAGGAATTAATCAGCACAGAGAATGCCAGTGTTTAACTTTTTATCCTGAAAAGACATTTCGATGGCGCTACGCCTCCCCGGCCAGGCGGCCGACCATCAGGCGAATGGCCTCTTTTGACAGCGGCGCGCTATCGGTCACGAAATGCAGGGTCATGCCCTCAATAAACGCGTCCAGCCCGCGGGCGGTCTGCGGTTCGAACCACTGCTCCAGCGTCTGCTGGCTGCGTTGCATCCAGCTCTGCATCACCGACTTGAGCGCCGGACGGCTGCTGCAGAAGGCATACAGCTGGTACATCAGCTCCATGTTGCGCGCGGTGGTCACCTGGGCGCTAAAAATAAGTTCGGCGATGGCGTCGCAGGCCTCATCGCGACTGCCCACCTCGGCAAAAAACTGCTGATACTGGGCGGACATCTCGACGGTAAAAGTGCAAAATGCCTCCTCAATCAGCGCGTCTATGCCGCTGAAATAGTAGGTCAGCGAACCCAGCGGGACTTCGGCGCAGCAGGCAATCTTACGGTGCGTGACCGCATGAATACCGTGGGTGGCAATCGTGTCCAGGGTCGCGTTCAAAATGCGCTCCCGACGCTGGGGGTCGTTCGGTCGACGGGCCATATTTATCTCTTTTCATTGCTCCCCACTCACAGATCATGATGGGAATAACGATAGCCAACTATTCGCTAACCTGAAGGCCATCCGGTATATGTACAAATGTACACAAACTTGCTAGTGTTGTCTGCATCTTCTCTTCACTGGCGTTTACGGATGACAGCGCAAAACTCCCGCAGAGCCCTCCAGCTTCGGCTATGGGCGCTATTTATGTTCTTCTTTATCCCCGGATTACTGATGGCCTCATGGGCCACGCGCACGCCGGCAATTCGCGATCTGCTGGCGCTATCGACGGCGGAAATGGGCATCGTCCTGTTTGGCCTGTCGATTGGCTCCATGAGCGGCATTCTCTGCTCAGCGTGGCTGGTTAAGCGCTTCGGCACCCGCAAGGTTATTCGCACCACCATGTCCTGCGCGGTGGTGGGCATGGCGGTGCTGAGCGTCGCGCTGTGGTTCGCTTCGGCGACCCTGTTTGCCATCGGGCTGGCGATTTTTGGCGCCAGCTTCGGTTCGGCAGAGGTGGCAATTAACGTCGAAGGCGCCGCCGTCGAACGTGAAATGAATAAAACCGTGCTGCCGATGATGCACGGCTTCTACAGCTTCGGCACCCTGATCGGCGCCGGTATCGGCATGGCGGTCACCGGCTTTGGCCTGCCC
>NZ_JAQGFU010000236.1:0-6090 GCF_030078455.1 Klebsiella sp. Ech2A
GGCCAGCGTCGGCGGGGGGGTGGTGGCGGTGAACGCCCTGTCGGAGAGCGCCCTTGAGCTGGTGGTCGCGCTTGACGAAGCGCTGGCGTTTCTGCCGGGGCAGTACATCAATATTCAGGTGCCGGGTACCCCCCACGTGCGGGCCTACTCCTTTAGCTCCCTTTCCGGGGCGCGCGAGGGCCGTTTCCTGATCCGCAACGTGCCCGGCGGCATCATGAGCCAGTGGCTGACGCAGCGTGCGCGGCCCGGCGAGCGGCTGATCCTCAGCGGGCCGATGGGCAGCTTTTATCTGCGCGGCGGCGAGCGTCCGCTGCTGATGCTCGCCGGCGGAACCGGCCTGGCGCCGCTGCTGTCGATGCTGCACACCCTCGTACAGCAGGGCAGCACCCGCCCGGTGACCCTGGTGTACGGCGTCACCCGCGATAGCGATCTGGTCAAAACCGAGGCCCTGGACGCCTTCGTTGGCCAGCTCTCCGCCTACCGCTGGCTGCCGGTGGTGGCCGACCCGCAAAGCGGCTGTCCGCAGCGTGGGTTTGTCACCGACCATCTCGATGAGTCCATGCTTAACGCCGGGGATGTTGATATCTACCTCTGCGGTCCGCCGCCGATGGTTAACGCGGTCTCCTCCGCGCTTCGCGACCGCGGCGTTGAGCCGGCCGGTTTTTGGTATGAAAAGTTTATCGCCAGCCAGAGCGCGGCGGCATAAGGAGAGAGCATGCGATTTCAGGATAAGGTATTGGCGATCACCGGCGCGGCCCAGGGGATCGGTCGGCAGACGGCCGAGCAGGCGGCGCTCGAGGGCGCGCGGCTGCTGCTGATCGACCGCTCCCGCTACGTACACGAGCTGGCGGCGGCGCTGGCGGAGTCCGGCTGCGACGTGCTGGCGTTGGAGGCCGACCTTGAGCAGTGGGCGAGCACCGAGCAGGTTTTTGCCGAAGGCGTGGCCCACTTCGGCCGCCTCGACGTGCTGATCAACAATATTGGCGGCACCATCTGGGCGCGGCCCTTCGCCGAATATCAGCCGCAGCAGATTGAACAGGAGATCCGCCGGTCGCTGTTTCCCACGCTGTGGGGCTGCCGGGCGGCGCTGCCGTGGATGCTACGCCAGGGCAAGGGCGCTATCGTTAACGTCTCGTCCGTGGCGACCGCGGGAGTCAACCGGGTGCCCTATTCGGCGGCCAAGGGCGGGGTCAACGCGCTGACCCGATCGATTGCCATGGAGTACAGCGACAGCGGCATTCGCATCAACGCGGTGGCGCCCGGCGGCACCGAGGCCCCGGCGCGCCTGACGCCGCGCAATAGCGAGACGCCGACGGCGCAGGAGCAGGGATGGTATCAGCAGGTGGTCGATCAAACGGTGCAGAGCAGCCTGATGCATCGCTACGGGACGCTGGCGGAACAGGCAAACGCGATCCTGTTTCTCGCCAGCGATGAGGCAAGCTATATCACCGGCGTTACGCTGCCGGTGGCCGGGGGCGATCTCGGCTAGCGTCGGGTCGCGTACCAGCAGAGCAGGGAGCCGGCGCACACCATGCCGGCTCCCTGCCAGAACGACCACGACAGGGACGCGCTCAGCAGTACCGCCGCCAGCGCCGATGAGAGCACCGGCGTAAAGTACGATGCCGCCGCCAGCAGGCTGACGTTGCCGTGAAGGATCCCCACGTTCCACGCCGCGTAGGCCAGCCCCAGGGCCACCGCGACCATCACCAGCTTGATAACCACCGGCCAGCTAAAGATCATCGGCGGCTGCTCGCTGAACAGAAATTTCAGCCACAGGGTCAGCGCCGTTAATAATACGAACAGGGTGATACCGTTTTTGCCTTTCGCATATTTGGCGGTCACCGTGCAATAGGCCGCCCAGATAAAGGCGCCGACAAATGCCAGAATATAGCTCAGGGGGCTGGAGACGACGTTGCTGATAATTTCATCAATATTCAGGCCATGCTCGCCGCCTAATACCCAAACGACGCCAAACAGCGCAATAAATAGGCCGGGAATAACCAGCCAGGTGCTTTTCTGCTGATTAAAGAGAATGGCGAATAAAATCGTCAGGCTGGGCCACAGATAGTTGACCATACCCACTTCGATCGCCTGCTGGCGGGTGCCGGCAAAGCCCAGAGAGAGCGCGAGGCAGATTTCATAGCTGACAAACAGCAGGCTGCCGGCCAGTAAATAGGGGCGCGGGATCTGCCGCAGCTGCGGGAAGCCAACGGTAAACACCAGCAATATACCGCTGAGGCTGTAGATCATTGCCGCGCCGCCTACCGGACCTAGCCCTTCGCTCACACCGCGAATCAAACCGACCATGGTGCTCCACAGCACAATAGCCACCAGTCCGGTTAACGTTGCCTTTTTCTTTTCCATTTTAAACCTGATGCCAATCCACATTCAGCTTCGATTTATAACATTTTTCTATTCCGCCGGGCCGATATTTTCTTCAGCTATTAATACCAAGGGAGTAATCAAATTCGCCAGGCCTGACTATTAAGGGGGCGAGCGTTTTCGACATTGATTTGACGCAATAAAAACAGGGACATTGCTGTTAGTTTCCTCCCCGCGATGAACAAAATTCCTGCATGGAGAAAATCAATGGACGTCAGCCGCAGAAAGTTTTTCAAAATCTGCGCAGGCGGTATGGCCGGAACAACAGCTGCTGCCCTGGGTTTTGCACCCAAAATGGCGCTGGCTCAGGCGCGTAACTACAAGCTATTGCGCGCCAAAGAGATCCGCAACACCTGCACATACTGCTCCGTGGGCTGCGGGCTATTAATGTATAGCCTCGGCGACGGCGCGAAGAACGCAAAAGAAGCTATTTATCACATCGAAGGCGACCCGGATCACCCGGTGAGCCGCGGCGCGCTGTGCCCGAAAGGGGCGGGCCTGCTGGACTACGTGCACAGCGAAAACCGCCTGCGCTACCCGCAATACCGCGCGCCGGGCTCCGACAGGTGGCAGCGTATTTCCTGGGATGAGGCCTTCGATCGCATTGCCAAACTAATGAAAGCCGACCGTGACGCCAACTTTATTGAGAACAACGAACAGGGCGTAACGGTTAACCGCTGGCTTTCCACCGGGATGCTGTGCGCATCCGCGGCGAGTAATGAAACCGGTATGCTGACGCAGAAGTTTGTGCGCTCGCTCGGCATGCTGGCGGTAGACAACCAGGCGCGCGTCTGACACGGACCAACGGTAGCAAGTCTTGCTCCAACATTTGGTCGCGGTGCGATGACCAACCACTGGGTTGATATCAAAAACGCTAACGTGGTGATGGTGATGGGCGGCAACGCCGCTGAAGCCCATCCGGTGGGATTCCGCTGGGCGTTAGAAGCGAAGAACAACAACGATGCGACGCTTATCGTCGTCGATCCGCGCTTTACGCGTACGGCATCGGTGGCCGATATCTATGCGCCGATCCGCTCCGGCACCGACATTACCTTCCTGTCGGGGGTACTGCTGTACCTGATTGACAATAACAAAATTAACGCCGAATACGTCAGGCACTACACCAACGCTAACCTGCTGGTGCGCGATGATTTTGCCTTCGATGACGGCCTGTTCAGCGGCTACGACGCTGAAAAACGCCAGTACGATAAGTCCTCCTGGAACTACCAGTTTGATGAGAACGGCTTTGCCAAACGCGATGAAACCCTGACCCATCCGAGCTGCGTCTGGAACCTGCTGAAACAGCACGTCTCCCGCTATACGCCGGACGTGGTGGAGAACATCTGCGGGACGCCAAAAGCGGACTTCCTCAAGGTGTGCGAAGTGCTGGCCTCCACCAGCGCGGCGGACCGCACCACCACCTTCCTCTATGCGCTGGGCTGGACGCAGCACACCGTCGGGGCGCAGAACATCCGTACCATGGCGATGATCCAGCTGCTGCTCGGCAATATGGGGATGGCGGGCGGCGGGGTCAACGCGCTGCGCGGCCACTCCAATATCCAGGGGCTGACCGACCTCGGGCTGCTGTCGACCAGCCTGACCGGCTATCTGACGCTGCCGTCGGAAAAACAGACGGACCTGCGCAGCTATCTGCAGGCCAACACGCCTAAAGCCACGCTGGACGAGCAGGTGAACTACTGGAGCAACTATCCTAAGTTCTTCGTCAGCCTGATGAAATCCTTCTACGGCGACGCGGCGCAAAAAGAGAACGACTGGGGCTTTAACTGGTTACCGAAATGGGATCAGGCCTACGACGTTATCAAGTACTTCAACATGATGGATGGCGGCAAAGTCAACGGCTACATCTGCCAGGGCTTTAACCCTGTGGCGTCCTTCCCGGACAAAAACAAGGTGGTGCGCAGCCTCAGCAAGCTGAAGTACATGGTGGTTATCGATCCGCTGGTGACCGAAACCTCCGTCTTCTGGCAAAACCACGGCGAGTCCAACGACGTTGACCCGGCGGCGATCCAGACGGAAGTCTTTCGCCTGCCGTCCACCTGCTTTGCCGAAGAAGATGGCTCTATCGCCAACTCCGGACGCTGGCTGCAGTGGCACTGGAAGGGCCAGGATGCGCCTGGCGAAGCGCGCAACGACGGCGAAATCCTTGCCGGGATCTACCACCGTCTGCGCGAAATGTACCGCGCCGAGGGTGGCAAAGGCGTCGAGCCGCTGCTGAAAATGGGCTGGGACTACAAGCAGCCGGATCGTCCGGAATCGGAAGAGGTGGCGAAGGAGAACAACGGCTACGCGCTGGCGGATCTCTACGACGCCAGCGGCGCGCTGCTGGCGAAAAAAGGCCAGCTGCTGAACAGCTTCGCGCTGCTGCGCGACGACGGCTCAACCTCATCCTCGTGCTGGATTTATACCGGCAGCTGGACCGAGCAGGGCAACCAGATGGCCAACCGCGACAACGCCGATCCGTCGGGCCTTGGCAACACCCTGGGCTGGGCCTGGGCGTGGCCGCTAAACCGCCGGGTGCTCTATAACCGCGCGTCGGCGGATATCAACGGCAGGCCGTGGGATGCGAAGCGGATGCTGATCCAGTGGAACGGCGCGAAGTGGGTCGGGAACGATATTCCGGACTTCAACACCGCGCCGCCGGGGAGCAAAACCGGTCCGTTTATCATGCAGCAGGAGGGCCTCGGCCGGCTGTTTGCGCTGGATAAGCTGGCGGAAGGTCCGTTCCCTGAGCACTACGAGCCAATGGAGACGCCGCTGGGGACCAACCCGCTGCATCCGAACGTTATCTCCAGTCCGGTGGTGCGTCTGTACGAAGAGGATGCCGTGCGCTTAGGTAAGAAAGAGAGGTTCCCGTACGTCGGTACGACCTATCGCCTGACCGAGCACTTCCACACCTGGACAAAGCACGCGCTGCTTAACGCCATCGCGCAGCCGGAGCAGTTCGTTGAAATCAGCGAGGGGCTGGCGAAAGCCAGGGGGATTGCCAACGGCGATCGCGTGACGGTCAGCAGCATGCGCGGCTTTATTCGCGCGGTGGCGGTAGTGACCCGTCGCCTGCAGACGCTCAACGTCAACGGCCAGCAGGTGGAAACCGTCGGGATCCCGCTGCACTGGGGCTTTGAAGGGGTGGCCCGTAAAGGCTACATCGCCAATACCCTGACGCCGAACGTCGGCGATTCCAACTCGCAAACGCCGGAGTATAAGGCGTTTCTGGTCAACATCGAGAAAGCGTAAGGGGCGATTCAATGGCGATGGAAACACAGGATATTATTAAACGCTCCGCGACCAACCCTATCACTCCCGCGCCCCGCGCGCGGGACTTTAAGGCGGAAGTCGCCAAGCTTATCGATGTGTCATCCTGCGTGGGCTGTAAGGCCTGCCAGGTGGCCTGCTCCGAGTGGAACGATATCCGCGATGAGGTGGGGCACTGCGTCGGGGTTTACGATAACCCGGCGGATCTCAGCGCCAAATCCTGGACGGTGATGCGCTTTAGCGAAACCGAACAGAACGGCAGGCTGGAGTGGCTGATCCGTAAAGACGGCTGCATGCACTGCGAAGATCCGGGCTGCCTGAAGGCCTGCCCCTCCGCCGGCGCGATTATTCAGTACGCGAACGGCATCGTCGACTTCCGGCAGGAAAACTGCATTGGCTGGGGCCACTGCATCGCCGGGGGTCCGTTTAACGTCC
>NZ_JAQGFU010000237.1:0-6080 GCF_030078455.1 Klebsiella sp. Ech2A
GCGGGCGCTGGGGACCGTTGAGCTGGGATTTTATGCCGCAGAGCGGCTGTTTGCCGGCTATGCGCGGCCGCTGACGCTGCTGAACCTGGCGCTAGTGCCGCAGCTGGTGATGCATCGCCGCTCTGACGATCAGATTGCCCGCCGGCTGCAGATCTCCGGCCATACGCAGTATATGAATGAAATCACGCTGCTGCGTCACGCCATGCAGCAGGGGCAGGGCTGGGGATTTTTGGCCGATCACCTTCAGGCGCAGCGCTGGGATGGGGTGAGTAAAATCGACACCGAGGTCGGCAGTCAGGGGCTGAACGTCACGATGGTGATGCTCTGGCAGCCGGGCATGAACAAACACCAGGATCTGAAGACGGTTATCGATTTAGCGCCGGCCCTGTGGGCGCAAAGCACATAACAAAACGCCCCGGACCTTGCGGACCGGGGCGCTTCATACAACAACTGCTATCGGCTATTAAGCGCGAACGAAGTCGATGTGAGACAGTTTTGGCTTGAACGGGTGACGCTGAACAGCCTGAACCTTAACTTTCTCTTCTTTGCCATCGATAACGATGGTCAGAACTTCACCGTAGAACTCAGCTTTGCTCTGAATGTTCCACACTTTGTCCTGGTCCAGCTCAATAGCTACCGGAGCAGCTTCGCCGCCATAAATGATGGCCGGGAATTTGTTAGCTGCACGCAGGCGGCGGCTCGCACCCTTACCCTGCTCTTTACGTACTTCTGCGTCGATAGTAAACATTGATGTCTCTCTATATTTAAATCCTGCTACAGGCGACCCAGCAGCAGGCAGATGATCTGCTTTGCGAATGCAAAAGCGGGCGGCATTATAGCCGCCTGAGATTATTACGGCAATCAAAACCTCAGTCTCAATGCCGATTAGCGCAGTTCGTTGGCCCGGCGGAAGCGTCCCTGGTAGTCGAACATTTTCTCCCGCACCTGCCAGTATTGCCCCTTCATGCGGGCGACGACAAAGTCCGGATGGCGCAGCAGCGCCCGCTGAGCAAGGATATCGGCGGCGGTTATCCAGCGCAGCGGCACGCCGGGCGTGCGGGGGTGTGGGCGAATAAACAGCTGTTCAAACGCGGTGCGCTGGGCGGGCGTCTGCAGGCGGAAGCGCTCGCTGACGTCGGCGCCGTCTTCATCGTAGTAGGTAATTTTCAGCCACGGGCCTTTATCGTCGGCGCCGTGCTGCAGATCCATGCCGCTGCAGCGCAGCACCAGCGCGTCCTTAAGCTTCAGCGCCGCCTTCAGCATATCATCGGGATCGACGAGGATCGTGTCGCACTCGCGGCAGCGGCGGGCGGCGATATCGTTCTCCGCATTACACTGCGGGCAGTTCTTAAAGCGAAAACGAAAGCCGCACTGCTCGCGATGGCCGTCATCATCCTCGAACCAGCCCTGACAGCGGCGGCCAAAATGTTCGATCAGCGTGCCGTCGGCGGTGGTTTTGCCCCAGAAGGTATTGGCAAAACCGCAGGCCGGGCAGAAGACCTGCACCGGCACGTTGTCGCTCTTACCTTTAGGCGTCCCGACTTCGGGCGCGTAAAGGTCGTGCGGGTTACCGGCATAGTCGAGGATCAGGCAGTCGGTTTTTCCCGGCGCCAGGCGCAGGCCGCGACCGACGATCTGCTGGTAGAGGCTGACCGACTCGGTCGGGCGCAGAATGGCGATGAGATCGACATGCGGGGCATCAAAGCCGGTGGTCAGCACCGCCACGTTGACCAGATAGCGGTATTGCTGGGCTTTAAACGATTCAATAATGCGGTCGCGCTGCGGGCCCGGCGTTTCGCCGGTAATCACTTCGGCCTCGCCTGCGGGCAGCAGACCGGTGATTTCCCGCGCGTGCTCCACCGTGGAGGCGAAAATCATCACCCCTTTTCGCGTCTGGGCAAACTCAACAATCTGGCTGACGATATGCGGCGTAATGCGCTGCTGTTTTTTCAGCTCGTGATTGAGTTCGGCCTCGCTGAACAGGCCGTTGCTCTGCGCCTGAAGGCGGCTGAAATCGTACTGCACTACCGGCATATCGAGCCGCTCCGGCGGCGTCAGATAGCCGTGTTTAATCATGTAGCGCAGCGGCAGTTCATAGATGCAGTCGCGAAACAGCGCCTTCTCGTCGCCGCGCACCATGCCATGATAATGGAACTGATAAATCCAGCCCTTGCCGAGGCGAAACGGCGTGGCGGTGAGCCCAAGCAGGCGCAGCTGCGGATTGACCTGCCGCAGGTGGGTGATAATTTGCTGGTACTGGCTATCGTCGTCATCGCTGATGCGGTGGCACTCATCGACGATCAGCAGCGAAAACTCCCCCTGGAACTGCTCGAGATTGCGGGCAACCGACTGCACGCTGCCGAAAACCACCTTACCGTGGCTCTCTTTCCGCTTCAGCCCTGCGGCAAAAATATCGGCTTCCAGCCCAAGGGCAAGATATTTAGCGTGGTTTTGCGCCACCAGCTCTTTGACGTGCGCCAGAACCAGCACGCGTCCGCGGGCGAGGCGCGCCAGTTCGGCAATGACCAGGCTTTTGCCTGCCCCGGTTGGCAGGACGATAGCGGCGGGCTCATGGTGGCGACGAAACCAGGCTAAGGTGGCATCGACCGCCTCTTTTTGGTAGGGGCGTAGTGTAAAATTCATGGCTTCACAGGCGTTAATTAACTCGCAAATAGTATGCCACGAATCTTTTCCCTTGAGTGGCGTTAAGAGCCCGTTATACTAGCCAATGAATTTCTTCTTTTTCGGGCGCTTGCCCGCTCCAGCATTATTACAGGCTAAAAAAATCTCATGCGACTTGATAAGTTTATCGCTCAGCAACTTGGCGTCAGTAGGGCTATTGCCGGACGTGAAATCCGCAGCAGCCGCGTTCTGGTGGATGGTGAAATCGTGAAAGACGCTTCGTTCAAGCTCCAGCCGGAGCATGACGTTGAGTATGACGGTAATACGCTTACCCAGCAGAATGGCCCGCGCTACTTTATGCTTAACAAGCCGCAGGGTTACGTCTGTTCTACCGACGATCCGGATCACCCCACGGTGCTCTATTTTCTTGACGTGCCGGTGGCGCACAAGCTGCATGCCGCAGGGCGTCTGGATATCGACACCACCGGCCTGGTGCTGATGACCGACGACGGCCAGTGGTCGCACCGTATCACCTCTCCGCGCCACCACTGCGAAAAGACCTATCTGGTGACGCTGGAAAACCCGGTCGCTGAAAACACCGCAGAGCAGTTCGCGCAGGGCGTTCAGCTACACAATGAAAAAGAGCTGACCCGGCCGGCGGTTCTCGAAGTCATTACCCCGACGGAAGTCCGGCTGACCATCAGCGAAGGGCGCTACCATCAGGTTAAGCGGATGTTTGCCGCCGTGGGCAACCACGTTGTCGGCCTGCATCGTGAACGAATCGGCGCGATCGCCATGGACGACTCTCTGGCGCCCGGCGAGTATCGCCCGCTGACGGAAGAAGAGATTGCCAGCGTTGGCGTTCAGCATGCGCGGAGTAAAACGTGACGGCAAAGCAGAATTCTTCCCTGGGGATTGTGTTTATTCTTGGCCTGCTGGCCATGCTTATGCCGCTGTCGATCGATATGTATCTCCCGGCTCTGCCGGTGATCTCGGCGCAGTTTAACGTGCCGGACGGCAGCGCGCAGATGACGCTCAGTACCTATATTCTGGGCTTTGCTTTTGGCCAGCTGCTGTACGGCCCGATGGCAGACAGCATCGGCCGTAAGCCGGTTATCCTCGGGGGGACGCTGATTTTTGCCGCCGCCGCGGTGGCCTGCGCGCTGTCGCAGACCATCGAAATGCTGATCACCATGCGCTTCTTCCACGGCCTCGCGGCGGCGGCGGCGAGCGTGGTGATTAACGCCCTGATGCGCGATATTTATCCGAAAGAAGAGTTTTCGCGGATGATGTCGTTCGTGATGCTGGTCACCACCATCGCTCCGCTGGTCGCGCCGATGGTGGGCGGGGCGGTGCTGGTGTGGTTCAGCTGGCATGCGATATTCTGGATCCTTGCGGTGGCGGCGCTGCTGGCTTCGGCAATGATCGCGTTCTTCATTAGCGAGACTCTGCCGCCGGAGCGGCGGCAGAAGTTCCACATTCGCACGACCCTCGGCAACTTTGCCATCCTGTTCCGCCACAAGCGCGTGCTGAGCTATATGCTGGCGAGCGGCTTCAGCTTTGCCGGGATGTTCTCATTTCTTAGCGCCGGCCCGTTTGTTTACATCAAGATTAACCACGTCTCGCCGCAGCACTTCGGCTACTATTTTGCGCTCAACGTGGCCTTCCTGTTCGTCATGACCATGATAAACAGCCGCTTCGTCCGGCGGATTGGGGCGCTGAATATGTTCCGCGCCGGGCTGTGGATCCAGTTCGCGATGGCCGTGTGGATGGTGGTCTGCGCGCTGTTTGATGTCGGCTTCTGGGCGCTGGTGTTCGGCGTGGCCGCGTTTATCGGCTGCGTGTCGATGGTCTCCTCGAACGCGATGGCGGTCATTCTCGATGAGTTCCCGCATATGGCCGGGACGGCCTCTTCGCTGGCGGGAACCTTCCGCTTCGGCATCGGCGCGATTGTCGGGGCGCTGCTGTCGATGGCAACCTTCACCACCGCCTGGCCGATGCTGATCTCTATCGCGTTCTGCGCCAGCAGCTCCATTCTCTTCTACCTCTACGCCAGCCGGCGGCGAAAAGTCGCGCTTTGAATCGCATTTAAGGGGGCTAATTCAGCCCCTTTTTTGATGCATATCAACCGCGGCGGGCTTCGTTATTCTGCTATTTGTTTCTTTTATGTAAAATCAATTAGTGTAAAAAGTCGCAATGTTGCGATAAAAAAGTTGTTTTGGATCACAGAAACGGGTACATATAGCCCCGATCGGTTCCGCAGCGAAACTATAAGGTTCTGGATAATAAGCGGTTAACCCTGGCACACGCCGGTGTAAACGTTTTCCACGCTGGTACAGGACTATTTGTCAACAATGTGTTAATATTGATGTAAATTTATTGTGAAGCATTTGCTTCCGGGGAAAACCAGGTGAATACACAACAACTCTCTATCGTACACCGACTGCCGCAAAGCTATCGCTGGCTGGCCGGTTTTGCGGGTTCAAGAGTTGAACCGATTCCGCAAAACGGCGCGCAGAGCGAGAATAGCCTCGTGGCGCTGAAATTACTCAGCCCGGACGGCGAGAAAGCGTGGCCGGTAATGCATAAGCTTAGCCAGGCGCTCAGCGACATCGAAGTCGACTGCTCCATCGTTGAGTGTGAAGGGGAGCCGTGCCTGTTCGTCAACATGCAGGATGAGTTTGCCGCCACCTGTCGGCTGAAAAATTTCGGCGTAGCCATTGCCGAACCCTTCTCCGGTAACAACCCGTTCTGACCGTCAGCTCAGCGCCAGCAGCTGGCGGGTATACTCCTGCTGCGGAGCGGTAAATACGCGCTCGCACTCTCCCTGTTCGACCACCTCTCCTTGCCGCAGAACCATCACCTGATGGCATAGCGTTCGCACGACGCGCAGATCGTGGCTGATAAAAATATAGGCCAGCTGGTGCTTTTGCTGTAAAGCTTTCAGCAAGGCTAAGATTTGCGCCTGTACGGTCTTATCCAGAGAAGAGGTCGGCTCATCCAGGACGATAAGCTGAGGCTTAACGATCAGCGCCCGGGCGATGGCGATACGCTGCCGCTGGCCGCCGGAAAACTCGGCCGGGTAGCGCAGGCGCGTTTGCGGGTCCAGCCCCACCTCCTGCATCACCTGAATAACCGCCTGCTCGCGCCCGGCGGCCGCGAGCGTCGGCTGGTGGACGCGCAGCCCTTCCTCAATAATTTGCAAAACGTTTAGCCGCGGGTTCAGCGACGAGTTCGGATCCTGAAACACGACCTGCATCCGGCGGCGCAGCGGCAGCATCTGCCGACGGCTGCGGCCCTGCAGCGTTTGGCCATCAAAGGCAATGGTCCCCTCGGAGGCAATCAGGCGCAGTAGCGCCAGCCCGGTGGTGCTTTTGCCGGAACCCGATTCGCCCACCAGGCCCAGGGTTTCCCCCGCGCGTAGCTGAAAGCTCAGGGAGTTAACCACCCGATTATGC
>NZ_JAQGFU010000238.1:0-6066 GCF_030078455.1 Klebsiella sp. Ech2A
CTCAGCAACAGTGCCGTCACCAGCACGTAAATGACGTCCAGCCAGTGCAGTTCAGACGGCAGGAAGTCGATAAAATAGATGTCGCCGGAGAGGAATTTATGCCCAATCAGGGATTCAAGGCCGTTAATAATCGACGTCAGCTTCAGCGCGCAAACCACGCCAATGGCGACCCCGATCAGGCTTCCGACCGAACCGGCAAGTAAACCATACCACACGAAAATCGCGCGGATCAGGCCGTCTTTCGCGCCGAGCGTGCGCAGCACCGCAATATCGCTGCTTTTATCTTTCACCGCCATCACCAGGGTGGAGACGATGTTAAAGCAGGCAACGCCGATAACCAGCACCATCGCCAGATACATAATGGCGCGGATCATCTGGATGTCGCGATACATATAGCCGTAGGTGCCGATCCAGCTCTTGATATAGACGTAGCTGTTGGTGACTTCACCGGCGTCGCGTACCAGGGTATTGGCGTGGAAGACATCGGTGACCTTGATGGCGATCCCGGTGACGCTGCTGCCCATATCCAGATACTGCTGAGCATCCGCCATCGGGATCATCGCGAAGCTGTGATCGAGCTGGCCGCTCAGCTGCAGGATCCCGGTGACGTGGAGCCTGACGCGTTTCGGCTGCAGCAGCTGGTGCTCGGCGTCGGAGTTGGGGATCATTATCGATACCCAGTCGCCCTGCTTAACGCGCAGCGCGTCGGCGACGCCCTTACCTAAAATAATCTGCTGCTCGCCGGGCTTAAAGCCGGCCCAGGCGTTGTTCTGCACGAAGGTCGGCAGCGAGCTCAGGCGACTCTCCTGCTGAGGGTCGACGCCCTTGACCTGAATGGCGCGCATGTTGCTGCCGCTCTCCACCAGTCCGGTAAAGTTGATATAGGGCGCCGCCGCAACGATACCCTTGACCTTCTCAACCTTCGCCAGCGCCTCGTTCCAGTTGCTCCAGGGCTGCTTAACCGGCTCGATTTCCCCATGGGGAACCACCGCCAGAATGCGGTTATTGAGCTCGCGCTCGAAGCCGTTCATGGCGCTCAGGCCGACGATCAGCACCGCCACGCCCAGCGCAATGCCGACGGTCGAAATCACCGAAATAAGCGACACCATGCCGCCGCGTCGACGCCCGCGGCTAAAGCGCAGGGCGATCAATAGGGATAACGGAGAGGCCATTACTCGGCCCCCATCAGGGTCAGTTCCGCGTTCAGGTGGCCGTCACGCATTTCCAGCTGGCGGTTCATCCGTTTGGCCAGCTGCAGATCGTGGGTCACCACCAGGAACGCGGTGCGCTGTGCGATATTGAGCTCGCCCAGCAGCTGGAAGATGCTGTCGGCGTTGCGGGCGTCAAGGTTACCGGTCGGCTCATCCGCCAGCACCAGCCGCGGCTTGTTGACCAGCGCACGGGCAATCGCCACGCGCTGGCGTTCGCCGCCGGAGAGCTCGGACGGACGGTGGTTGCTGCGGTGCTCAAGGCCGACCGCGCGCAGCATCTCTTTTGCCTGGCGTTCGATATCGGCCGCCTTCTGCTTGCCGATCAGCAGCGGCATCGCCACGTTTTCGAGGGCAGTGAAATCCGGCAGCAGGTGGTGGAACTGATAGATAAAGCCCAGCTCGCGGTTGCGCAGGTCGGCGCGGGCCGCGGCGGAGAGCTGGCTCATCGGCTGGCCGGAGAAAATAACGTCGCCCGAGGTCGGCGTATCGAGGCCGCCGAGCAGATGCAGGAGCGTACTTTTGCCGGAACCCGAGGTGCCGACAATCGCCATCATCTCGCCCTCTTCAATGCTGAAGCTGACATCGTGCAGCACGTCCGTTTGCACGTTGCCTTCCTGATAGCGTTTGCACAGATTGTCGCATTGCAGCAGGATCTTATTCATAACGTAAAGCCTCAGCGGGTTGGGTGGCGGCAGCGCGCCAGGAAGGGTACAACGTTGACAACAGCGCCAGCACCATCGCCACCAGGGCAATGATCGTCACCTGCAGCGGTTCGATGGCAACCGGCAGCGCGGCGCCATCAAGAAACGCGCCGATAATCGGCATCAAATTATTCAGCTGGCTGGCGAGCAGCACGCCGAGCAGCGCGCCGAGCAGCGCGCCGACGATGCCGGCGCTGGCGCCCTGCACCATAAAGACCAGCATAATCTGCCGCGGCGTCAGGCCGAGGGTTTGCAGAATCGCCACCTCGCCCTGTTTTTCCATTACCATCATCCCGAGCGAGGTGATGATATTAAAGGCCGCCACCGCCACAATCAGGCTCAGCAGCAGGCCCATCATATTTTTCTCCATCCGCACGGCCTGGAACAGCTCGCCCTTGCGCTCGCGCCAGTCCTGCCACTTCGTACCTTCAGGCAGGGTTTGCTGGCTGAGCGTATCCACCTGCAGCGGCTGGTTGAGCCACAGGCGCCAGCCGGTAATATTCCCCAGCGGGTAGCGCATCAGGCGCGACGCGTCGTCAATATTGGTCAGCATCTGGTAGCCGTCGACTTCGCTACTGGCGGCGAAGGTGCCGATAACGTTAAACAGGCGCTGGCTCGGCACGCGGCCCATCGGCGTAAACTGGCTGGCGGACGGCACCATCACGCGGATCTGGTCGCCGCGATTAACCCCGAGCTGGCCGGCCAGCTGCTCGCCGAGAATAACGTTATATTTCCCGGCCTGCAGGTCGCTCTGCCTGACGTTAACGAGGTACGGCGTCAGCGGATCTTTTTGCGCCGGGTCGATGCCGAGCATTACCCCAACCGCGACGCTGCGCGCGCTTTGCAGCACCACGTCGCCGGTGGTCAGCGGCGCGACCCGGCTGACGCCCTGCAGCTTCACGGCGCTTTCCGGCAGCGTTTGCGGATTGATTGAGCCCTGCTGGGCGCTAAGAATGGCCTGCGGCATCAGCCCCAGGATGTTGTTCTGCAGCTCGCGTTCAAAGCCGTTCATCACCGACAGGACGGTCACCAGCGCCATTACGCCGAGCGTAATGCCAATGGTTGAAAGCCAGGAGACGAAACGACCGAAGCGATCGGCTGCGCGCCCGCGCATGTAGCGAAGGCCGATAAAGAGTGCGGCAGGTTGGTACATGTATTCCATCTGGTTGCTGATAGCCGATGCACGAGTATATATGTCATAGCACAACGCGTAAATCACTGAAACGGTAAGTTTTTGTCGCCAGACGGAGAAAAAGTAAAGATAAATCAATCGGATATTTGATATGTCAGTTCTTATCTATCAGAATCTTTCCCCGCAAACGAGCATCCTTTTGTCATTCGGGTTGGCGAATTAAGGTCAATCGCGGATAATCAGAGGCATTGAATATCAGCGATTTGCCCCTACATCGTAGAGCGAATCACTCAGAGCCTATTGCGGTAGGCGTACTTTGCTGGCAAATAAAAAAGCCTAATGGGATAGGCTCTAAGGGATCCTAACAACCGCTATGTCTCAACAATATCGATACTCACTGCCGGTCAAACCCGGCGATCAGCGGCAGCTCGGCGAACTCACCGGCGCGGCCTGCGCGACCCTGGTCGCAGAAATGACCGAGCGTCACGACGGCCCGGTGATCCTCGTCGCCCCCGATATGCAAAACGCCCTGCGCCTGAATGATGAAATTCGGCAGTTTACCGACAGCATGGTCATCGCCCTGGCGGACTGGGAAACCCTGCCCTACGATAGCTTCTCGCCGCATCAGGATATTATCTCCTCCCGTCTGGCGACCCTTTACCAGCTGCCGACCATGCAGCGCGGCGTGCTGATCGTACCGGTCAGCACGCTGATGCAGCGCGTCTGTCCGCATAGCTACCTGCACGGCCACGCGCTGGTGATGAAAAAAGGCCAGCGCCTGTCGCGGGATACCCTGCGCGAGCAGTTGGATAGCGCGGGCTATCGCCACGTCGATCAGGTCATGGAGCACGGCGAATACGCGACCCGCGGTGCCCTGCTCGACCTCTACCCGATGGGCAGCGAGCAGCCGTATCGCCTCGATTTCTTCGATGATGAGATAGACAGCCTGCGCCTGTTTGACGTTGACAGCCAGCGCACGCTCGAAGAGGTGGCGGCGATCAATCTGCTGCCCGCCCACGAATTCCCGACCGATCAGGCCGCCATCGAGCTGTTCCGCAGCCAGTGGCGCGATCGCTTCGAGGTCAAGCGCGATGCCGAGCATATCTATCAGCAGGTCAGCAAAGGCACCCTGCCCACCGGCATCGAATACTGGCAGCCGCTGTTTTTCAACGAGCCGCTGCCGCCGCTGTTTAGCTACTTCCCGGCGAACACGCTGATCGTCAATACCGGCGAGCTGGAAGCCAGCGCCGAACGTTTCCAGAGCGAAACTCACGCCCGCTTTGAGAGCCGCGGCGTTGACCCCATGCGCCCGCTGCTGCCGCCGGAGCTGCTCTGGCTGCGCAGCGATGAGCTGTTCAGCGAGCTGAAAAAATGGCCGCGCGTGCAGTTAAAAACCGACCGCCTGGCGGAGAAAGCGGCCCATACCAACCTCGGCTATCAGAAGCTGCCGGAGCTGGCGATTCAGGCGCAGAACAAAGCGCCGCTGGATAACCTGCGCCGCTTCCTCGAATCCTTCAGCGGGCCGGTTATCTTCTCGGTCGAGAGCGAGGGCCGTCGCGAAGCGTTGGGCGAAATGCTGGCGCGCATTAAGGTTGCGCCAAAGCATATCCTGCGTCTCGAAGAGGCGACCGGCAGCGGCCGCTATCTGATGATTGGCGCCGCCGAGCACGGCTTTATCGATAGCCCGCGCGGCCTGGCGCTAATTTGTGAAAGCGATCTGCTGGGCGAGCGCGTGGCGCGCCGACGCCAGGACTCGCGGCGCACCATTAACCCCGATACCCTGATTCGCAACCTCGCGGAGCTGCATATCGGCCAGCCGGTGGTGCATCTTGAGCACGGCGTCGGCCGCTATGCGGGAATGACCACTCTCGAGGCCGGCGGCATCAAGGGTGAATACCTGATGCTCACCTACGCCAATGACGCCAAACTGTACGTCCCGGTCTCCTCGCTCCATCTGATTAGCCGCTATGCCGGCGGTGCGGAGGAGAGCGCCCCGCTGCACAAGCTCGGCGGCGACGCCTGGGCGCGAGCGCGGCAAAAGGCGGCGGAGAAGGTGCGCGACGTGGCGGCGGAGCTGCTGGATATTTATGCCCAGCGCGCGGTCAAATCCGGCTTTGCCTTTAAGCACGATCGCGAACAGTATCAGCTCTTTTGCGACGGCTTCCCGTTTGAAACCACCCCCGATCAGGCCCAGGCCATCAACGCGGTGCTGAGCGATATGTGCCAGCCGCTGGCGATGGACCGTCTGGTCTGCGGCGACGTGGGCTTTGGTAAAACCGAAGTTGCCATGCGCGCCGCCTTCCTGGCGGTAGAAAACCATAAGCAGGTGGCGGTGCTGGTGCCGACGACCCTGCTCGCTCAGCAGCACTTCGACAACTTCCGCGACCGCTTCGCCAACTGGCCGGTGCGCATCGAAATGTTGTCTCGCTTCCGCAGCGCCAAAGAGCAGACGCAGATTCTGGAACAGGCGGCCGAGGGCAAAATCGATATTCTGATCGGCACCCACAAGCTGCTGCAGAGCGAAGTGAAGCTGCGCGATCTTGGGCTGCTGATCGTCGATGAGGAGCACCGCTTCGGCGTGCGGCATAAGGAGCGCATCAAGGCCATGCGCGCCGATGTCGATATTCTGACGCTCACCGCGACGCCGATCCCGCGTACCCTGAATATGGCCATGAGCGGCATGCGCGATCTGTCTATTATCGCCACCCCGCCGGCGCGCCGCCTGGCGGTGAAAACCTTCGTTCGCGAGTACGATGCGCTGGTGGTACGCGAGGCCATGCTGCGTGAAATACTGCGCGGCGGCCAGGTCTACTATCTCTACAATGACGTGGAAAACATCCAAAAAGCCGCCGATCGACTGGCCGCGCTGGTGCCCGAGGCGCGCATCGCCATCGGTCACGGGCAGATGCGCGAACGCGAGCTTGAGCGGGTGATGAACGATTTCCACCACCAGCGCTTTAACGTGCTGGTCTGCACCACCATTATTGAAACCGGGATCGATATTCCGACCGCCAATACGATC
>NZ_JAQGFU010000239.1:0-6056 GCF_030078455.1 Klebsiella sp. Ech2A
TAGCCCCCGGCGTTGCGCACGGTATCGAGATGCGAACCCAGCAAAATAGCCGCCGCTCCCTCCTGCTCACCTTCGTAGCGCCCGCAGATATTGCCGACGCTATCCTGCCAGACGCGCATCCCGGCCTCGCTCATCCAGCGGGCGACCTGCTGGTTAGCCTGCAGATGCTGCGGTGAAAGATAGACCCGGGTCAGCGCATCCGCGCTTTCGCTGATCGCGGCCAGCTCGTCGGCCCGCGCCATCACCCGCGCCGCGGCCTGCGCCCACTCCGCCTGCTGGCGTAGCGCCTGGCTCATTGCGGAGTCTCGCTGCGGTAGTGATCCCATGCCGCCTGCATGCCGGCGCCCTGGGTGGTGGCAAACTTGAGGCGGTTCAGCACCGACTCAAGGGCGCTGAGGGTGGTCATCACGCAATCTTTACGCGCGTTATAGCCCATCGTACCGATACGCCATACCTTGCCGTGCAGCGGGCCAAACGAGGTGCCGATCTCTATCGCGAAATCGTCGAGCATGATTTTACGCAGCTGGTCGCCGTTGATCCCCTGCGGGATAACGACCCCGAGGACGTTGTTCATCTTGTGCCTGAGGTCGCCGAAGGTCTCCAGCCCCATCGCCTGGATCCCCTTCAGCAGCGCATCGCCGTGCAGCTTATGCCGGGCAATGCCGTTATCCAGCCCCTCCTCAAGGATCAGGCGGGCGCATTCGCGGGCGGCAAACAGCGCCGAGGTGGCCTCGGTATGGTGGTTCAGGCGCTCCGGCCCCCAGTAGTCCATGATCATGCCCAGATCGAAATAGTTGGAGTAGATCGCCTCATCAACGCCGTCAAGATGGGCCTCGGTGCGGATCCCCTCTTCAACGCACCGGCGGCGACGAATAGCCTCCTCCATCCGCGCGCTCAGGGTCACCGGCGAGGTCCCGGACGGGCCGCCAAGGCACTTCTGCATCCCTGCCGATACCGCGTCCAGCCCCCAGGCATCGCTTTCGAGGGGGTTGCCGCCCAGCGACGCGGTGGCATCGGTATAGAACAGCACGTCGTGGCGGCGGCAGATTTCGCCCAGCTCGGCCAGCGGCTGCAGCATGGTGGTGGAGGTATCGCCCTGTACCGTTAGCAGCAGGCGCGGGCGCACGCGCCGGATGGCGTCCTCAATCTGCTGCGGGCTGAAGACCTCTCCCCACGGCACCTCAATGGTATGGACCTCGGCGCGGCAGCGGCGGGCGATTTCGCACAGCAGGTGGCCGAAGCGGCCAAATACCGGCACCAGCACCCTGTCGCCGGGGCGGATGGCGGAGACCAGAATCGCCTCGATGCCGGCGCGCGAGGTGCCGTCTACCAGCATCGTCCAGCGGTTATCGGTGCGAAACACGCCGCGATACAGGGCCATCACTTCGTTCATATAGTGGGTCATCGCCGGGTCATACTGGCCGATAAGCTGGCTCGACATGGCGCGCAGCACGCGCGGGTCGGCGTTGATCGGTCCCGGCCCCATCAGCAGGCGCGGCGGCGGGTTAATTTGCGAAAACTGAGTGATATCCATCGTTAATTCCTTATTGATTTAAGCCGCGCACGGAGGAGATAAACTGCTTCAGCTCGAGGGTCTGCGGGTTGGCGAACAGCGTCTTGCTGTCGCCCTGCTCCCAGACGCGCCCCTGATGCATAAACACCACGCGGTCGCCCACTTCACGGGCAAAATTCATTTCATGGGTCACGAGGATTAGCGTCATCCCCTCGGCGGCCAGCTGCTCAAGAACCTTGAGCACTTCGCCCACCAGCTCCGGATCCAGCGCCGAGGTTATCTCGTCGCAGAGCAGGACCTTCGGCGACATCGCCAGCGCCCGGGCGATCGCCACCCGCTGCTGCTGGCCGCCGGAAAGGTTGGCCGGATAGTAGTCCAGGCGGTCGCCGAGCCCCACTTTTTCCAGCATCTGCCGCGCCAGCTCGCGGCACTCGGCGGCGCTCTTTTTCAGCACCCGCCGCGGGGCCAGCATCACGTTTTCCAGCGCCGTCATGTGCGGGAACAGGTTAAAGTTCTGGAACACCATCCCGACGGAGCGGCTGATCTCGCGGGCCTGCGAATCGCGGTCGGTAATGGTCATGCCGCCGAGCTTAATGCTGCCGTCCTGATACCCTTCCAGGCCGTTGATGCAGCGCAGCAGCGTGCTTTTTCCCGACCCGCTGCGGCCGATAATCGAGATAACTTCGCCCATATCGATATCCAGATCGACGCCTTTGAGCACGTGGTTGTCGCCGTAGTACTTCTGCATCTGATTAATGGTGATGAGAGGCATTGAATTTGTTCTCCAGATAGCGGCTGTAGCGGGACAGCGGGTAGCACAGAATGAAGTAGCCCAGCGCCACCAGCGCAAAGACCTTAAACGGCTGGTAGGTGACGTTGGTCAGCATCGTCCCGGCCTTGGTCAGCTCGACGAAGCCGATAATCGACGCCAGGGCGGTGCCTTTTATCACCTGCACCGCGAAGCCCACCGTCGGGGCAATAGCAATGCGCAGCGCCTGGGGCGCAACGACCCGGCACAGCGTCTGGGTGAAGCTCAGCCCCAGGCAGCGCGAGGCCTCCCACTGCCCTTTCGGCAGCGCGCGGATGCTGCCGAACCAGATATCGAGTAAAAAGGCGCTGGTGTAGAAGGTCAGCGCCATCGCCGCGGCGGTCCACGGCGAGACGTCGATGCCGAACAGCGCCACGCCGAAGAAGGCGAGGAACAGCTGCATTAATAGCGGCGTACCCTGGAACAGCTCAACGTAGCCGCGGATCAGCCGCCTGACCTGGCGGCCGCCGGTGAGGCGCAGCAGCAGCAGCGGGAGCGTCACCAGCGCGCCGCCGAGAAACGCCACCAGCGACAGCAGCACCGTCCAGCGCCCGGCCAGCAGCAGATTGCGGATAATGTCCCAGTCGGTAAAGGTGGCCATCATGCCCGTACTCCCAGCCATTTTCGCCCCGCTGCCATCAGCAGCTGGCGCATTGTTATCGACAGCACCAGGTAGATCCCCGTGGTGACCAGATAGACCTCAAAGCTGAGGAAGGTTCGCGACTGGATCAGGTTCGCCGCGAAGGTCAGCTCCTCATAGGAAACCTGCGACACCACCGACGATCCCAGCATCACGATGATGCACTGGCTCACCAGCGCCGGATAAATCCGCTGCAGCGCCGGCGGCAGAACCACCTGAATAAAGGTCTGCGTGCGGCTCAGCCCCAGCACGCGCCCGGCCTCCCACTGCCCCTTCGGGGTCACCTGAATCCCGGCGCGCACGATCTCGGTACTGTAGGCCCCGAGGTTGATCACCATCGCCAGCAGCGCGGCCTCGCCAGCGGTCATCTTTAAGCCGAGGTTGGGCAGGCCAAAGACGATAAAAAACAGCTGCACCACGAACGGCGTATTGCGTATCAGCTCCACGTAGCCGCCCCAGATGCGGCTGAACCACGTCACCCGCCCGCTGCGGATGGCGGCGCCGAAAATACCTATCGCCAGGCCGCCCGCCGTCGCCAGCACCGTCAGCTGCACGGTAACCCACAGCCCCGCGAGCAGCTCTGGCCAGTGCGGCCAGAGCTCAGAAAAATGAAGTTGCTCCGTCATGCCGGGGCCTTATGCGCCAAAGCCTGCGGGCAGCGGCGCTTTCAGCCACTGCTGCGACAGCGCGTTGAGCGTGCCGTCCTTAACTCCCTGCTCAATCAGCGCGTCCACCTTCTCCTTCAGCGCCGGCTCGTTCTTTTTCAGGCCGATAAAGCACGGCGAATCTTTCAGCATAAAGCTCGGTACCGGCGCCTTCTGCGCATTTTGCCGGGAGATAGCCGCCACCACGAGGTTGCCGGTCGCCAGGTACTGCACCTGCCCCGAAAGGTAGGCTGACAGCGTGGTGTTGTTATCCTCGTAGCGCTTGATCTGCGCCTCTTTCGGCGCCAGCTCGCTCAGCACCATGTCCTCCACCGCGCCGCGGGTGACGCCGACGGTTTTTCCGCTCAGCGCCGCCGCATCCTTCAGCTCGGCCCCCTTCGGCCCGAAGACGCCGAGGAAGAACGGCGCGTAGGCGCGGCTGAACGCAATCACCTTCTCGCGCTCCGCATTCTTGCCGAGGCTGGAGATCACCAGATCGACCTTATCGGTCTGCAGATAGGGGACCCGGTTGGCGCTGGTTACCGGCACCAGCTGCAGCTTGAGCTTCATCTGCTTCGCCAGGTAGCGCGCCATATCGATGTCATAACCCTGGGGCTGGAGATCGGTGCCCACCGAGCCAAACGGCGGGAAATCCTGCGGCACCGCGATACGGATAACCCCTCGCTTTTCGATATCCTGCAGCTGGTCGGCTCTGGCCGCGCTCATTTGCGTAAACAGACAGGCGGCCCCGGCCAGTGCGATCAACAGTTTTTTCATGATGTTTACCCGTTACGTTAGTATGAAACAAAAGATTCTTTAAATAAACTTCTGCAACTAATGTGCCAGATATACGCCGCGCCGCTGCCGAGGCGGAAGATGCCATAAAAGAGTGATGAAACAAGGAAGAGAGAGAGAATGCGCGGCAATATCGCCTTCTCTCACCGCCGGAAACCCGCACTAAAATAATGCAAAGCACCAGACTGACGCCCCATTATCGCTGCTCAAGCTCGTCCAGCTGCTGATAAAGGGTGGCAATATCGTGAATGCGCGGGCGGCCCTTATCGAGGATCTCATGCAGAAAAGCGTTGGCCAGCAGGTTGATCAGGCTGTTGACCGAGGCGTAGCTATCGTAGGCCGAGACGCTATCGAGCGGCGCGCAGAGCTGCCAGCGCGCCAGCGGAAACAGGCCGTGCGCCTGCGGCTCGCACATCAGCAGCACCGGCACGCCGCTGGCCTGGAGCTGCTGCAGCAGCGGCCGAATAAGGCGCGGGCGGCGGCGAAAGGCCATCACCACCACCACGTCCCTGGCCGACAGATCCACCAGCTCCTCGCTCAGGCTCTGCCCCGGCTGCGGCTGCACCTGCACCTGACCGCGCGCCTGCAGCAGCTGCTGGCGCAGGTGCAGCGCCGCCGGATAGGCGTTGCGCATGCCGACGATGACCACCCGTTCGGCGTTCACCATCGCGTTAATCGCTTCGGCAAACTGGCGCGCGTCGAGGGCGTTGACCCACTGGGTCAGGTTGGCCATCTCCTGCTTATAATGGCGCGCCAGCAGCGTGTTACCCTGCACCGCGTCGCGGTTATCGGTCAGCGGCATCCCGCTCTGGCGCAGGGTGCGCAGCTCGTCGCGCATATCCTTATACTTCTCGTAGCCCAGCCGCTTGAACAGGCGGCTCACCGTCGCTTTTGACACCCCGCTCAGCTGCGCCAGCTCGGCGCTGTTGTAGCTGATCAGGTCATCAAAGTGATCGAAAATAAAATCCGCCACCCGCTGCTCCTGGGGCGACAGGGAGGCGTACTGCCCTTTGAGTCGTTCATCAAGCTGTTGCATAAGGCCCCTGTAACTTTTGTTTCATCGCACTATACCCGTCATACTCCGCGTTGCCTATGCGCTGGCGATGCATCTCGCGCTGTTGTCGCCGTCGATACCCGGCCCGCGGCGCGCATGACCTTGAATACCTCTCCTTTCACAATGCGTGCCACTCCGGCAAAAAGCGCCGGCGGCAGGGAATGAAACTTTGGGTTCAGAAGTGGAACGGCTTTTGCACTCTGAGAGAATACATCGCGTTACGAGGACAACGAATGCACAGTCATGTATCCACCCGCGGGATGGCGGTCGCCCCCCATCACCTTGCCAGCCAAAGCGCGCTTGCCGTGCTGCGCGAAGGCGGAAGCGCCATCGAAGCAATGGTCGCCGCGGCGGCCACCATCGCCGTGGTTTATCCCCATATGAACGGGCTCGGCGGCGACGGCTTCTGGCTCATCGTCCCGCCGGAAGGGGAACCGATCGCAATCGACGCCAGCGGCGCGGCGGGCTCGGGGGCGACGCTGGAGGCCTATTCCGACCTCAGGCAGATCCCGCACCGCGGCCCGCGCGCCGCGCTGACCGTCGCCGGCACCGTCAGCGGCTGGGACGAAGCGCTACGGGTATCGCACTCCCTGAGCGGTAAG